>JBILWH010000090.1:0-5579 GCA_044370015.1 Bdellovibrionota bacterium
ATGTGTAAAAGTGGGGGCTACTCCGAAAGCTGCGGCAAACTGGATCTTATCTGAATTGTTGCGTGAAATTAAAAAGGTCGAAGGAGCGGACATCGCTCAAAGTCCTATTTCTCCAGAGCAAATAGCCGAGCTTATTTCTTTGATTGAAAAAGGTACGATTAGTGGGAAAATTGCGAAAACTGTTTTTGAAGATATGTTTGTTTCGCGTAAAAACCCTTCTGAAATCGTAAAAGAAAAGGGACTTGTGCAGGTTTTGGATGAATCAGCGATTCAAGAATGGATTACAAAAGTCATTCAAGAAAATCCAGATGTCGTTGCAGAGTTTAAACAAGGTAAGGAAAAGGTTTTTGCATTCTTGGTAGGTCAAGTGATGAAGCACTCTAAGGGTAAGGCTAATCCTGGCATTGTAGGAGAGCGATTGCGGAAGGCTTTATTAACTTAATTTTATTTGAAAGAGGAGTTTTAAATCATCTCCCTTTTTTGTTTATTCATTAAGCCAAATGCTCTCGTTAGGTGTGGGAGTTTTTCTTGCGTCGATTAACAAGCTCATGAATCCATTACTGACGTATACTTCTTCCCATCCCTCTGGAGTTCCTGGAGCTTGAACTTCTATCCAAATTCTTTTATTCCATTTTCTAAAATTTTTTTGATCTATAAAATAATTTAAGGGGAAGTTATTTTCGCCTTTTTCCCAAATCTTTTTAACCCACGAGTATAAAAATTGAGTATCGAATACTAAGAGCGGGCGGCTTTTATCTGTTTGATTGGCCCATTTCTTGGCATCACTTCCAAAAAGCAGATCACTTGTTTCGATAAATTGAGAGTTAAAGGGTCTGCCTATGAGTTTTTCTTGAACTTCAACTTTTAAAGACCATGCATTTTTAATTTCGGGCGTTAAAATTCCTGCAACTTCAAAAAAGCTAGCAGCAAAAGAAGTGCAGCCCGCCCCCTCTTTTTTTCGAGGGTTAAAAGAAAGTCCAAAATGCTTATAAATTTCGAATTCTTTATATTCTTTAAGGTATCGAGAAGCTCTTTTGCAGCTTTCGACATTGATAAGCGCCTTAATGGTTGCAAGCCTGTGATACATTTCTGAGGCTTGAAAGACCTCTCTCCAAACATATTTCTCGCTATTGAGCATGCCAGGATAATCAAAAAAAAAGACACCCATTCCGATTCCTTCTTCGAAGAGAAGGTCTTTGTCCATGCTGTGTACGACGTCTGTGACACCTGTGACTTCATGAACGGCATCGTTTTCCTGAGTTGGATCACATTGAATTTGGACCATTGCGTGACCAATACTGTGAAAGTCTGATTTCACTCTGCTTTTGAAGGCTGTCCAGGTAATTGACCTGGGGCTTTCCCAGGAAATTTCTCGGGGAGGCTTAATGATTAAGAGAGTTATGGAGTTTTCTGCACAAAGCATTTTTGCTGATAAAAAAAATAAAAAATATTTCAATAAAACTTGTTTACTTAATTTTTAGAAAAAAAGGATAAATATTATTTCTTAAATAAGAGAAAATTAAAGAAAGTGTTTTTGTTTCATAAATGAATTATTCAATCCAAATATTTTCTTCGGGCGTTGAAAGATTTCGAGCATCATACTGCAAGCTCACCACACCATTACTGACATTTGCCTCTTCCCATCCTTCAGGTGTGCCCGGTGCTTGAACTTCAATCCAAATTCGTTTGTGCCATTTTTTATAAGTTTTATGATCTATGGAATATCCCGTTGGGAGGCCTTTACTGCGATTGTTCCAAATTTTTCTTATCCATTGATCAAAGAGCTGGGTATCGTAGACGAGTAAGTGACGGCTAGGTTCTCCGTTTTTTGCCCATGATTGTCCTTTCTCACTAAATAAAATTTCATCAATAGCTATTTTTTTATTTGCACTTGGATCTCCAATCAAACTTTCTTGGACATCAATTTCTACGCTCCAAGCTTTTTTAGTCTCGGAGCTTAAAAATCCGGCTACTTCAAAAAAGCTTGCGCCAAAAGCGGTGCAACCACTTCCTTCCGCTTTTCTGGGTCTAAGGCTTAACCCGTATCGAGAATCGACTCGCTTTTCTTTGTATTCTCTTAAATAAGTTGCAAGTCTTTGACAGGTTTTTTCATTCACAAGAATTTTAAATGTTGAAAGTCTATTCTGTAGTTCTGATGCCATCTGTAACCTTCTTGTAACGAACTCGGGAGTGTTAAGTTCGCCCTCAAAGGTATGAAAAAGAATTCCCATTCCTATTCCATCTTCTACGATAAGATCTTTATCATCTGATCCTTCTTTGCTAGTAACGCCCGTTTGTTCATTAACGGGTCCTGAATCTTTTGTGGCTTCACACTGAAGATCAATCATTGCGTGACCGATACTAAAGAAATTTGATTTGAAACCACTTCTTATTGTGCTCCAAAGAAGAGAGCTGGGGCTTTTCCAAGATAATTTTTTTGGGGGGGTTGCAACAAAAAGAGTGAGTGAGTTTTCAGCTTTTAATAAATTTGATGATAAAAGAAATAGAAAACAGAAAAAGAACTGTAAAATTCTTTTACCCATTTATTTATTATATGCATAAATATTTTTTTCTTTTTTTGAGTGACGAAACTTTGACTTAGTTTTTTTGAATTAACTTTCTTGCTTTTTCATAAAATTCAATTCGACGCTTTATTTCTTTTTCAAAGCCCCATTCTTGAGGGCGAAAAACTTTACGATCTTGTAAGTGTTTTGGCATAGATTCCATAGGGCTTACCTTATCGGGCCAATCGTGATCGTATTCGTATTTGCTCCCATAGCCCGCCTCTTTCATAAGAGTGGTGACAGCATTTCTCAAGTGTAAAGGAACGGGTTCAGTTGGATGCGCTTTTGCTAATTGTCGCGCATTTTTAATCGCTTCATAACAGCTATTCGATTTAGGAGCGGTTGCAAGATAAATCACAACTTGAGCTAAGATGACATCTGCCTCAGGCATTCCTAAATGTTCCACAGCATCTTTTGCGGCAACGGCCATAACCAGAGCTTGAGGGTCGGCAAGACCAATATCTTCAGAAGCCGCGCGAATGAGTCTTCGAATTATAAAAAGAGGGTCTTCTCCTCCTTCAACCATTCGAGCCATATAATAAAGAGCTGCATCGGGATTTGAATTGCGAATAGACTTGTGAAGAGCTGAAATGAAATCGTAGTGCTGCTCTCCACTTCGGTCATAATGACTTGAGGTGAATTGAGCGGCTTCCTCAACATCTTCCACGTTGAGAATCCTCTCACCTTTTTGCGAGGCGCTAAGGGCTGCTTGTTCGAGTGTGCTTAAAAGAACTCGCGCGTCTCCTCCGCTTGCAAAAAACAATCTTTTTTTTGCTCCATCGCTCATCGCAAGTGAAGAATTTCCTAACCCTCTCTCACGATCACTCAAGGCTCGATCGATGATTTCAACGAAATCTTCTTCTAAAAGCGGTTGAAGTTGAACAACTCGTAATCGACTCAGCAAGGCTCGATTCAAATAAAAGCTTGGATTCTCAGTTGTGGCTCCCACAAAAGTGACTTGCCCTGCTTCAACGGCTCCCAAAAGTGCATCTTGTTGTGAGCTTTTAAAACGATGAATTTCGTCTACGAAAAGAAGAATGGGTCTAAGGGCTCCTTCAGAAGCTTCAAAAACATTTCTTAAATCTTTTACTCCATCAGAAACAGCGTTGAGATTGATGAGCTCCATTGAGAATTCTTTTGCTAAAAGTCGTGCGAGAGTTGTTTTCCCACAGCCGGGCGGGCCCCAGAGAAGCATCGAGGGAAGGGAAGCTTTTTTTTGAATTAAACTTGCTAAGAAACGGCCCTCTCCTAAAAGATGCTTTTGTCCCACAAATTCCACTAAATTTTGGGGCCGCATACGTTCGGCCAAAGGGACAACTGCCATAATTATAGGGTTAGCAGTAATCGTGAGTTGCTGAAAAGAACTTTTTGAATTCTGGCCCTTCAAACGCTATCCTCACAGCCATGTCGAATGAGGAAAAAGTCCCCGAAAAAGTTGCCGTTCTTGAGCAGTGGAAAGCCCTTGAAGAAAAGTGGCAAAGTTATTGGGAAGCTCATCATACTTTTCGGACCACTAATCCTGGAGACCCAGGACACATCGAAAAAAAGTTTTACATTCTCGACATGTTTCCTTATCCGTCAGGCGATGGCTTACATGTCGGTCATCCCTTGGGTTATGTCGCGACAGATATTCTTGCACGATACAAGCGAATGAAGGGATTCAACGTTCTTCATCCTATGGGTTGGGACGCGTTTGGTTTACCCGCAGAGCAATATGCGATTCAAAAAAAGATTCACCCTGATGTGACGACAAAAAAAAATATTCAAACCTACAAGCGTCAACTTCGCTCTATCGGGTTGAGTTATGATTGGTCTCGAGAGATCAATACAACTGATCCAAAATATTACAAATGGACTCAGTGGATTTTTAAAAAATTAATTGAACGAGGTTTGGCTTATCAAGATGAAGTGGCGGTGAATTGGTGTCCTGCTTTGGGAACTGTTCTTGCAAACGATGAAGTGATCGATGGAAAATCTGAACGAGGCGGTCATCCCGTTGTTCGAAGACCCATGCGTCAGTGGATGATGAAAATCACGTCTTATGCTGAGAGATTATTGAATGATTTAAATGATGTTGATTGGCCAGAAAGTACCAAGGATTTACAAAGAAATTGGATTGGTAAATCAGAGGGCGCACAAATTCGCTTTGCTTTACAAAAAGATCCGACAAAATCTTTAGAAGTGTTCACAACCAGACCCGACACTTTGATGGGAGTGACTTTTATGGTTGTCGCTCCCGAGCATCCACTTGTGGAGCTTTTAACGTCTGATACGCAAAAAGCAGCAGTGAAAAATTATATTCAAGAAGCAGCTAAGAAATCTGATCTTCAAAGAACTGATCTTGCAAAATCAAAGACGGGTGTTTTCACGGGCGGTTATGCACTTCATCCTCTCACTCAAAAAGAAATTCCTGTCTGGGTGGCGGATTATGTTTTGATTAGCTATGGAACCGGTGCAATCATGGCTGTTCCAGCGCATGATGAGCGCGATCAGGAATTTGCAAAAACTTTTGCCCTTCCTATTGCTGAAGTTGTCACAGACGAGGGCCTTGTTAAGAATTCAAATTTTTCAAATTTGCAGGTTGATGGATTGCCTTTTAAGGAAGCTGCCAAAAAAATTACTCAGTATCTTTCTGAAAACAATTTGGGAGAAGAAAAAATTACCTATAAATTACGAGATTGGGTTTTTTCTCGACAGCGTTATTGGGGTGAGCCCATTCCTGTGGTTTTAGATCCTCAAAATCCCCAAAAGTTTACACCCGTGAGTGATGCTGAGCTTCCGGTGACTCTTCCATCTGTAGAAAGTTATGAGCCAACAGGGACAGGTGATTCACCATTGTCTGCGGTTAAGGATTGGCTTGCGTACGATCGACAGGGTCTCACGGGAATTCGAGAAACAAATACAATGCCGGGAAGTGCGGCTTCAAGTTGGTATTGGCTTCGTTATATGGATCCTCAAAACGATGAACAAGCATGGGGTAAAAGTGCAGAGAAATACTGGGGTCCTGTAGATCTT
>JBILWH010000110.1:0-5218 GCA_044370015.1 Bdellovibrionota bacterium
ATCGCCGCTTTCAGCAGCTACAAGAGAAGCCGCGATGTTTTGGATCGCATCCGAAACTTTCACGGTGTACGCGCCAATATGCTGAGTGATTCCACCCGCTTCTTTTGCCACGACACGAGACCGACGAATAAAATCTAAAAGAGATGTTTTACCGTGGTCGACGTGACCCATGATCGTCACCACAGGGGGACGTGAACTCAATTCAAAAGCATCATCCTGCACTTCAACAAGCTGCTCTTCCGAAACAGTTTCATCTTTTGCAGCATAACCAAACTCTGCAGCAATTAGCTGAACAGTCTCATAATCCAAAATCCAATCCGCAAAAGTTTCTGCTTCATCAGGTCTTTCCACACCCAAAGCATCTAGCTTCATTGCAATTTGACGAACCTTTAGAGAAAGTGCTTCTGCCAATTCCTCAACAGACATTTCTCCGCGATAATCCACCACTCTTTTACGAGCACTAGGAGCAACGGTTGCAACCTTGCTTGAGCTTCTATTAAAAACTAAGCGTTTCTTTTTATTTGGCGCATAAACTCTCTCTCGACGAAGATAATCCGTAGATCGAAATTCATTTACTAAAGTTGTATCTCGAAATGAAAAGCCACCTTTTTTGCGCCCTTGAGCTTCATCTTTTTCAAGCTCTCGAAGAATTTCAGCGGCACTTCGCTCAACAGAAACGTGATCATCATCATCGTCTTGCTTACGAGCTTTAACGTCTTCGTATTCTTTTTTAACTTCCTCAGAAACAACATCTTCAATAATAACAGGTCGACGAATAGCTAAGTCTTCCGAAGAAGCATCCGCAACTTTAATAAAACTAAAGCGTCTTGCTTTCGGTTGCTGTGCGACTTCTGGAGCCGCTGCTTTAGCAGTGACTTCTTTTGTCTCAGCCACTAGCTCAACTGTTTCACCAGGAACTTGATCCTGTGGCATAGTATGAAGCCCTTCGTTTTCCGCAGAAGTTTCCTCAGTAGAAACCACATGGGCTTCTTCTTGAAGTATTTCCTCAACTTTTAATTCTTCATCAACTTTTGAAGAAAGCTCTTCAGATTCTTTTCTTCGCTTGATCACAACCGATGAACGCACAGGTGCTTTATCATCCGATTTTGCAGCTGCCTTTTTTCTCTTCACAACTGTTTGCGAAGCGACAGGGGCAGCGACGGCAGCCGAGGGATTTACAAATTCTTTGATTTTCAAAACCTGCTCATCTGACAACTCAGACATGTGGTTTTTTATTGAAAAATTCAAAGGTTTGATTTTTTCGATGAGATCAAGGGCTTTAGTATCTAACTCTTTTGCGAGTTCAAAAACCTTCATATGACTCCTAATCATTTCCTATTAGCCGTTGCCTTTAGTTTTTTCTTGAGATGCGGCTGCCAATTCAGCACGCAATTTTGCTTCAATAGAATCCATAGAACTTGAAGAAGATTCACCAGAAGATTTTTCATCATCTGTTTTTGAATGTCCCTTCAAACTCTTACGAGTTTTATAATCAAGCATTTCTTCTGGCATCGCAACATTTGCTTGCCCGCTTGCCAAAACTTCTTTTGCTTTTGCAATAATTTCCTGAGCTTTTTCTACGTTAAAACCAGGAACAGTTGCCAAATCGTCGGCCGATGTTTCTGCAACATCCGCAACTTTCGTCAAACCATTTTGATAAAGCGCCATAGCCATTGTGTCTGTCACACCAGGAATCAAACTCATTTGGTATTTTGCTTCGGCCAAACGTTTTGCCATTTCAGATTCCGAGATAATATCCAACTTCCATTTTGTTAACTGACTTGCCAATCGAACGTTTTGCCCACGTTTTCCGATTGCAATCGAAAGATTTTCATCACCAACTACCACTTCAATTGATTTGTTTTGATCATCGATGACAACTTTTTGAATTTCAGCAGGCGACAATGCGTTACAAACAAAACGAGTGATTTCACCATCCCAAGGAACGATATCAATGCGCTCACCCTTCAATTCTTGAATAATATTTTGAACGCGACTTCCTCGAACACCCACGCACGCACCGACTGGATCAATTTGAGGATCTTTAGAACGAACTGCTACTTTTGCACGAATACCTGGTTCACGAGCGGCACTTACCACTTCCACCAAACCTTCGCGAATTTCGGGAACTTCATTTTCAAAAAGCGTGATCAAATATTCAGGACATCCACGAGATAGGATAATACGAGGTCCCTTAGGAGTAAGCTGCACATCCATCAAGTAAGCTTGAATACGATCGCCTGAATTATAAGGCTCTTCAGGGATTTGCTCTTTAAGGGGCATGTACCCTTCCGTACGACCCAAATCGATGATCACAGCTCCCTTATCTACACGACGGATAAGGCCTGTAATAACCTCTCCTTTTCGATGTTGAAATTCATTAAAAATAAGTTCACGTTCGGCATCTCGAACTTTTTGCAAAATAACTTGTTTTGCTGTTTGAGCTGCAATACGAGATAGATAAGTTGCATCAACCTTGATACCAATCTTGTCTTCTAACTCCACATCATCTTGCATGAGTTTTGCTTCGTTAAAAGAAATTTCACGATCACGATCGTTAACTTTATCAACAACCGTTTTGAATTCATAAAGCTCAACTTCTCCAACGTCTGGATTATATTTTGCTTCGATTTCGCGACGTATACCGTACTGACGACGCGCTACTGTTAAAAGAGCTTCCTCAATGGCACTGATGAGAAGAGCTTTATCAATACCTTTATCTTTACCTACTTGATCGAGAACCTTTTCAAGATCTTCAATGTTCATAACTATCTCTCCTTATTTTTATTTTTCGCGACTAGCTTCTTTGCTTTCTTTGTCGCCATCTTTTGCTGACCAATTTCTTAACCAACGAGCCTCTTCAACAAGACTCGCATCAATCACATGCGTTCCCACGGAATCTTCAAGCATAATCTTTGCGGTAGAATCTTCCGTTTTGATTCCTAATAATTTACCCTTCCAGTTTTTTCGAGGAGCCGCTGTTGGGCTTTGTTCCATTTTGAGCGCTTCTCGAGTTTTGAATTCAATTTCATGACCAATAGCTTCTTCAAAATGAGAGGCTAATCTAAGAGGAGCCTTCTCCCCAGGACTGCTGATTTCAAGAGTATAGGCTCTTTGGATAGGATCCCATACATCAAACAAAGGATCCAAAACTCGGTGAACCTCATAACAATCATCTAAAGTCACACCCCGGCTTCTATCCTTGATATCAATAGTGACTCGAATCACAAGAGGCTGGCCATTACGCATGTTGATATCCCTTAATTCATAATTTAAAGAAGACACAACAGGCGAAACTTTCTCAATTAATTCAAGTTCTTTAGGACTTTTATAAATCATCATTCTTAAAAAAGCACAAAGCCCACCGAACCTTCTCGTAAGAAGATCGTGGGCTTTACAGCAGGTTCATTATTACCCTAGCTGAATCCTTATCGCAACTCTAAAGAAGCAAGAGCCTTGTATATAAAACTTAACGAACTTTCATAGTACGAAATTCAGCCCTAATGGACTTAATTAAGGGCACAGGCTCCTGTTTTGTAAGTTTTTTGGTAATAATAGGTACGTTGGTTACTAGCTCAAAACCATAAGAAGTCACAACATTTGTATCCGTACGAGTCCCATTGATACAAAATTCGACCAGAGCTCGATTTTGCCAGTCATTGTGATTTGTCCCCAAGGGTCCCTGCTGCTGGATTCCTATTTTTTTGGTAACTGCCGCTCCACCTACATCCAAAACCCCCGCCGAAACAGCACCGGAGACATTTGTATTCAACAAGCTTTCATCCACAATTGTTTTTTGTCCTTGAGCATTCACCCGTGCCACAAAAGAATTAAACTCCCGATACCGACCAAGAATACTCTCAAAAGAAAGAGCATTGTTTGCGGGCTCCAAAGGCCTTAATCCATCTAAACCCGGGAAGAACTTAAATCCTGGAATATTATTAACAATTGTTGGTTTTATATAAGTACTCCAAATACGAGTACGTCCTGTAAACAAACCACATAAATCCTCACTGGCACCTTGGGTTCGACAATACTTCTGTCCCTCAGGAAATTTTTCAAAAGAAGGAGCTTCCTTTCGTTCCAACATCCAAAGACCTGATAAAAAATAATGTGTTCGTTCGTCTAATTCTGTACTCAAATTATCAAGAGATTGAGGGATTTTAATTTGAGTCGTAAACATCCCATTATCCCCATCACAATCATTCACTGTTCCCGTATAGACATCTGTCGTGAGCTGCGTCTTATCCCAATAAAGTCTTCCTGTTGCATCTATTTTAATAGGTGCTGTTCTTGCGTACATCGAACTAATAAAAATTTCTGACGAGGGCTTAAGCTCAACCGGAGCCGCATCAGGATCATTTGAAGAAAAGGTCACCTGAGTAACCGAGTTGCTCGCTTTATAATGGTTAAATGCAAACTGAAAGCCGTTAATAATAAGACCCGTTCTTTGACGAGGTCGTATGTATTCTGCATAAGCTTCTCTAAGATCTTTATATTTTGAGTTAAAAGAGACTTCTCCTGGCAAAGCCTCACTTCCCGTAAAACCTTCAAAAGGCTTTAAACAAGGAACCGCGTCTACATAACTTGAACTCGAAAAACGCTCTGCTGAATAACAAAAATTTCTTCCTGTTGGATCTATAAAATTATAAAGGGCCTCAGAAACGAAGTTTCCATTTTTATAATTTGCAAATGATGAAATAAAAAATAATCCATTAGGTTTTTCTAAAACAATAGACGGATCGCTTGATGTACTTGAACTATTACTTGAGGATGAGGAAGAAGTGGCCGCTGATGTAATTGATGTCGGCAAGAGTCCACGCTGAGCACATGAAACAAAAAACAAAACAAAAACAATAAAAACCCAAGACTCCTTTGAGAGTTCTTGATTATTTCTCATACTACCTCAACACCTTTAATGAGGGAGATCTAAGCTCAACTCGCAATGCTTCTATGAATGGAATTCTTGTTTGCTCTCCACTATTATTTTTTTCAAGACGATAACCCTTGAGGCAAAGACCTGTAATAAAAGATTTCTCCCAATCCTTTAAAACATTTCCCTGAGAATCGACTTTTCCAATTTCCGGAGTTTTCACAAAGCCCTTTGCATCTGATGCAGTCGAATACAAACCAAAAGTAGACTGCTCAGAAGATAAAATTCCTTCTAAACCAGAATTTGTCGAAACTTGAGACGGAAATTGACGATGCCCCACTCCCT
>JBILWH010000091.1:0-5557 GCA_044370015.1 Bdellovibrionota bacterium
GAGGTGCAGTTTCGTTCTCTTAAAAGAAGGCCTTTTATGGAAGCAACCGATGCACTTGGATTTAGAGCGCCTCGAAAACTCTTAAGACATATTCTTCCTAACTGTGCGGGGCCCCTGCTAGTTGAGTTGAGTTATCAAATCCCGACAAACGTTTTGTCAGAAGCTTTTTTAAGTTTTTTAGGTGTGGGCGTGCGCCCCCCAAATCCAAGTTGGGGTGTGCTAGCGGATGAAGGTTGGCGAACGATGCAGTATTATCCTCATCTCATAGTTTTTCCTGGATTGATTATTTCTCTCACGATGCTTTCATTTAATTTTATTGGAGATAGTTTAAGAGACTATCTTGATCCCCATTTGAAGGGCCGATTGTAGAGCGCTGCTCCTCCTGCTAAGAGGAGAGTATGATCAAGTTTAAGTCGTCAATTGAAAAAAGGTTTATGACCTTTTTGAGCTTTTCTCTTTTGCTAGGGATTATTTTTTTTTCTTGCACAAAAAAATCATCTTCTGCTTCAAAACAAAGTGTTTTAAGGATGCGCTTGGAAGCTGAGCCTCCCACAGTCGACTGGACGACGGCCACCGACGCCTTATCACGAGATGTGATTGTAACTTTGCATGAGGGGTTGGTCAGAATGGACAAAGAGGGAAAAATTGTTCCCAATTTTGCTGAATCCTGGAAGATAAGTTCCAACGGAAAAGTTTTCACTTTTAAATTAAGAGCAAATTTAAAATGGAGTGATGGGAGTTCTCTTGTGGCTCAGCACTTTGTAGACGCTATTGAAAGAACACTTACGCCCAAAGTTGCCTCTGAGTATGCTTATTTTCTTTTTGATATAGAAAATGCGGAAAATTTTTTTAATGGCAAAGAAACAAATTTTTCAAAAGTAGGAGTTAAGGCTCCCGATGCAAATACCGTCGTGTACACTCTTCGCTCCCCAGCACCTTATTGGATAAATGTTCCTGCCTTTTCTGTGACCTATCCCATTCGTAAAGATTTGATAGCGCAATTTGGAGATCGTTGGACCGAAGCGGGCAAGCTTGTAACAGCTGGACCCTATCAACTACGCGATTGGGTTCGAGAATCTAAATTGACTTTGGTAAAAAATCTTTATTACTGGGATCAAGAAGCTCAAAAGAAAAATTTTGATGAAATTGAATTTCGTGTCATCAAAGAAAATGCTGTTGCGGTGACTCTTTTCGAAAGAAAAGAAGTAGACATTGTGCGTAAGCTTTCTCCTCTGCAGGTGCCTATGCTTTCCAAAAAAGAACCGGGTTTTACAAAATCAGCTTATCTTCGTTCGATGGCTTTTGGTTTTGGAATGAAAAATTCTCTTACTAAAGACAAGCGTGTACGAATGGCTCTTGCTATGTCTGTAGATCGAGCTCAAATAAAAAAGTTTATGAGCGATTTGGTGGAGCCCACTCAGTCTTGGATTCCAGAAGGTCTTTTGGGAGCCGACCATCAAAGAGGCATGCCTTACAATCCTGAAAAAGCAAAAAAACTTTGGGCAGAAATAAAAAACCCTCCTAACAAGGGGTTGGAGTATTGGTATCCCAACGATGAAATGCACAAGATGGTGGCTGAGTTTTTGCAATCTGAATGGAAAAAGAACTTAGGAGTTGATGTCACCTTGGTTGCGCAAGAGTGGAAGGTTTTTTTGAAGTCTGCAGCTACTCAAGATCTGCCAATTTTTCGACAAGGTTGGGGCGCTGATTATGCAGATAGCAATAACTTTCTTGATATGTTTACTTGTAACTCAGGAAACAATTATCCAAAATATTGTAATCCTGAATTTGAGAAACTCTTAAGGGACGCTCTTAATACGCAAAAGGCCGAGTCTCGGTCTGCTTTTTATTCAAAAGCAGAAAAAATGCTCATTGAGGACGACGTTGCGATTGCTCCCATCTTTCAAGAAAATAATTTATTTTTGGTAAATCCGCGCTTAAAAGGTTTTGCGGCTAACAAGATGGGGGAATTCCGTCTTGCGGATGTTAATTTTCAAGAGCAAAATGAAAGGTAATGGCAACATTATCTCAGGCAAAGTTATCGAATAAATTTTTTAGAAAATTTTTAATTGCTTTTCTTGCAACTGTGTTTTGTTTAGGTGCAAGTGCAAAATCTTTTAAAAGTAAATTTATATCGCTTGAACTTCCTCCTAATTGGGATTGCCAACAAGAAGAGCTGGATTGGGTTTGTCAGCCCGACAATCCTAATCTTCGCAATGAAGCTATTGTCGTAATTGTCACAAAAGCCGTGAATCCACCAGACGATACTTTTGAAAAGTATAAAGAGTATCTCAAACAAACTAAACCGATGAGAGACCTTTTGGGCAAAGGATACACAACTCAAGTGAAGTATGTAAAAGACAAAAAAATTCGTGATCAAATGTGGGTCGACAGTTTGCAGATTGGACCTGAAATTCCAGGTTTTATTTCTCGTTATGTTGCTTCGATTAAAGAGCAGGTTGCTGGTTTGATTTCTTATCATGTTGCGGAGAGTGTTTTTGCAAAATGGGCAGAAATTTTAGATAGAATGATTGATTCCGCAGAGATTCGTTTTGATCCCAAGGCTTTTGATGAAATTGTTAAATCTCGAAGTTTAAGTTTATTGTCTTCGAAGCCAGCTGCTCGTGTTGCTCCAAAAGCACCGGTGGCTGAAGCTCCCGCAGAGCAGCCCGCGAGCGATTCAAGTGATTTGTATATGAAGATTGCTGGAGGAGCTTTAATTGCAATTGTTGTAGGGATTATTATTTACCGAAAGAAAAAGGGACTTAGCTAAAAGTAAGGCTAGTTGCTCAAGTTTTAATTTGTGAAATTTAATTGGGATTTTAAAGAGTTCTTCGGACAGGGCTTAGAAGAGGGAATGCGAGCCCCTGACTTTTCTCTTTTAGGAACAGATAAAAGATTTCACTCGTTGAGTAAATTTCGAGGAAGAAATGTTCTTCTTTATTTTTTCCCAAGAGTTTTTACATCAATGGCAGCTGAGCAAGCTTTAAGTTTGAAAGCTTACTATCATATTCTAAAAGAAAATTATGTTTTATTAGGAATGTGTACAGATCCGCTTTCAGCACTTCAAGCTTTCTCTGAACACCATCAGCTTGCTTTCCCTTTGTTTTCGGATGTGACGCAAAAGGTTTCCTCCAACTATCACGTCTTAAATCCGTTTGGAAAAATCAATCAAGTAACTTTTTTCATCGGAAAAGACGGAGTGATTAAAAAAGTTTTTAGATCCGTGCCTAAAAAATTTTTTGCAGAAACTCTATTAGAAGAGTGTCGGTATTCCCATGATTTGAGTCGAAGCCCAAATTGCTAGAGAGGTCCAAAAGGGGATCATCACGTTATCGTCCCATTGAGAGGGCCAGGCTTCAGCCGCGACAGAAACAAGGGCTCCAATTACCGATAAAATTAAAACTTGCAGAGGTGTGGGCCATAGGGCACCGTTTTCAAGAGGATAGCTTGCCCACCTTCCCGTCCACGCAACCATGCCCGCAAGGAAGGCGGCAATAAATCCTGCAAAACTTCCCTCAATTGTTTTTTGTCTTAAAACTTCCTCTGCTGATGGCAGTGAAACTTGGGATGGAATTGCAGATCTCCAAACAGTTTTTCCAAACCGAAGTCCAAAAAAACCTGCAACTGGATCCATCCACGCAAGGATCAACAAACTGTGAACCGCGATGGGTTTAGAAAATCCCACAGCTAGCCACAGAAGACCCAGCATGTAGAAAGTTTGCGCACTGAGATTTTTGGTTTCTTCTCGGCGCATGACTCCTCCCATGATTTTGTGGATATGCCGATTCAAACCGTGAATACGTAATCTAAGAACGTCGATGAAAAAAACAAAAGTTGTTAAAAGAGCGACTAGAATAATTGTTTGTTTACGATCTAAAACATAAAGAAATAAATAAGTGGCAATTGTTCCACTGAGCATATGATAAAGTTTGCGACCAATATGGTCGTCTTTGCGCGTGGGAAAACTTTTGAATTTCATTGTTCTTCAGTGAGAGAAAGAATTTCTTTAACGTCTCCTTTTCCGTGTCGAACAACAACAGGTTCAGCAACGGAAAAATCAATAACCGTGGAAGGTTCAGACGGTACGTGATCGGTATCAAGAATGAGTTGGATAGATTTTCCAAGAACTTTTTCTATTTGAGCAGGATCGGTAAGGGGTTCTCCTTCGGGAGTTGTGCATGAAGTTCCAACCAGGGGATGTCTAAGAGCATTTACAAGAGCAAGAGACACGGGATTTGCGGGAACACGAATTCCCACACTGCTTCGTGAGCTCACAAGGAGCTTGGGAACAAGGCGAGTCGCTGGCAAAACAAAGGTGTAGGGCCCAGGTAAAAGTCTGCGCATATCGCGGTAAACTCTATTACTGACGATTGCAAACTGGCTTAATTCCTTGAGATCCGCACAGATCACACTCAGAGGCTTTTTTCGATCCCTCTTTTTAACAAAATAAATTTTATCAATTGCTTTTTTACTGTAGAGGTCGCACCCTAGTGCATAACCTGTATCGGTTGGAAAAGCGATAATACCGCCACGTTGGAGAACTGCCACAGCTTGATCAATGACCCTGGGAGAGATAACCGGGGTGCCGACCTTTAGAATCATGAAACTTTTTTAACATGCCCCCCTTCAACTCACCACGCCTGTTGAAAGAAAGTAGGTTGTATTTCCTTTATTACGCAACGCAAAAATGGTAAAAACATCTTTGCGTGTCTCAAAGCCAAACTCAAACCCAAGGCCAGACTCATGGCCAAAAAAGTTGTTTTAGTTGTCGAGTTCCTTTGAAGGCTGAGGGCTCGCCCTTGGCTGCTTATCTTGCAGATCGATTTACTTATTACAAACAAGAAGATTGGCAGCGAATGATTGAGGAAAAGCACATCCTTTTGAATGGTGAGCTTCGACCCGCTGAGACACCTGTTCATGCTGGAGATGAGATTAAATATTTCACTCAAGAGCGTCCTGAGCCTAAGGTTCCTACAAAAATATCCATTATTTACGAAGATCAAGATCTTCTAATTGTGAATAAACCCGCACATTTACCCGTGCACCCTTCAGGAAAGTATTTGCGAAATACGCTCATTCATTTGCTTCGTAAGCAAAAACAAAACGATAAATTATTCCTTGCTCACAGGATAGATCGTGAAACTTCGGGTCTATGTGTTCTCACAAAAAGTACACTTGCGAAAGAAAAAATGTATTGGGTCTTTTACGAGGGCCAAGTTGAAAAAACCTATTGGGCTCTTGTTTGGGGCAAGCCTGAGCCTTCTTCTGGGATGATTGATGTGCCCATTGGAGCCGTTCCTAAGGGAAATACTCTTCTCTCCAAGATTCGTATTAAGCAAATTGTGGGCGGTGTTGAAAGTAAGCGTGCCCAAACAAAGTTCAAAACGCTTCAAACTAATTGGATTCGTGGCCCTTGGTTGCCGCCTCCTTGGCCCAAGCTAGAAAGCATGATGAAGGGGAGGGATCCTGGTAATTGGCCCGTTTCGCTCGTTGAATGTCGTCCTTTAACAGGCCGAACGAACCAGATTCGAGTGCATATGGCTCATGTAGGATG
>JBILWH010000092.1:0-5536 GCA_044370015.1 Bdellovibrionota bacterium
AAACAACTAGGACTTCCCTACATAGACGACCTCAAACCCAATGACATAGAGACAACTTGTGTAAAAGGTCTCTCCATTCAATTTTGTCGAGATAACAAGATTCTCCCAATTTTAATTAAAGATACCTTTGCACGCGTCGCTGTTGTAGATCCCTTTGACTATGCTTCAATCGACGCGATGAAATTGTTTTTTTCTCGCGAAATTGAAGTTGTTTTAACTACAGAAGTTCGACTTCTCGAAGCCATCAACCGAGTTTTTGAGAGAAGTGAAAGTATCGTCAAAGGGCTTGAAGAAGAAGCAGACGATTTCAACTTGAACATTAACGAAACTGTCGATCTTTTGGAAGCAGGTGATGATGAAGCTCCCGTTATTCGCTTCGTCAACGGGCTTCTCTTTAGATCTATTAAAGAAAAAACTTCCGATATTCACATCGAACCTTTTGAGAGAAGCACAACAGTTCGTTTTCGAATCGATGGAATTCTCTATGATGTTTATCAAGTTCCCAAGTCATTGCATGCTGCTATTTCTTCGCGTATCAAAGTCATGGCTGAGCTCAACATTGCCGAGAAAAGAATTCCTCAAGACGGACGTGTAAAAGTTAAAATTGCAGGTCGCGAAATTGACATTCGTATTTCGATCGTTCCCGTTAACTTTGGTGAACGCATCGTGATGCGTCTTCTCGATAAATCTTCAGTTGTACTCGAGCTTCCCTCTTTGGGTTTTGCGGAATCAGAAATTAAAGCAATCGATGAACTGACAAATAAAAAATACGGAATTTTTCTTGTCACTGGCCCAACAGGTTCGGGTAAATCCACAACCCTCAGTGCTTGCTTAAAAAATATCGCCACACCTGAGCGCAACGTCATCACCGTAGAAGATCCCGTGGAGTACCAAATTCAAGGTGTGGGACAAATTGCTGTTAACCCAAAGGTAGGATTAACCTTTGCCTCAGGCTTGAGAAGTATTTTGCGCCAAGATCCAGATGTTGTGATGGTCGGAGAAATTCGAGACAAAGAAACAGCCGAAATTGCTATCAATGCCTCTCTTACTGGTCACTTAGTACTTTCTACACTTCACACAAACGATGCGCCTGGATCCATCACTCGATTGGTGGACATGGGAATTGAGCCTTTCTTAATTAGTTCCTCTGTCGTGGGAGTTTTAGCTCAGCGCTTGATTCGTAAACTTTGCCAAAACTGCGCAGAAAGCTTTGAAGCAAAAGATTCTGATCTTAACATTGGCGATATAAATAGAGAATTTCTTGAAAAACGTTACAATAAAAATCGTTTTGTTTTGAAAAAAATTAAGGGTTGTGGCGAGTGTCGATACACAGGCTATAAAGGCCGAGCCGCGATCTATGAACTGATGGTTGTAAGTGATGAAATAAGAGCCCTTATCAACGCAAATGAAGACGCCAATAACATTCGAAAAATGGCTGTAAAACAAGGTATGCAAAGCTTAAGAGACTCAGCTTTGAACAAATTAGTTGAAGGCCTAACTTCGATTGATGAAGTCTTACGACTCACTCAAACAGATACCTAAAAAAAGTAGCCCCCTTCAATCATTCTTTGCCAATAAAAAGAATATCTATTTCGCACTCACGAAGCTTTTTTAATAATTTAATTTTATCGAATACGGGATACCAATCGAATAAAACCAACTCAAAAGGTTTCCAAATAGCCACCCACCCCAAAATAACAAAGCCTTCCCGAGTCACATAAAAGAAGCTATCTGGATCAAATTTCTTTTCAATTGTTCGAGCGACAAACAGACAGGCGAATAAACTTGCCAGTCCAAAAAACAAGAAAAGACGAACAGTCCTAAAAAGTTTGGAAAGATGTAAGCGCTTTAGCTCAATTTGATAATCCAAATAAGACTCAATAGCCTCTTTAATAACCGTTTTTTCGATTGATTCTGTTTCTTTTTCACCAATGTTAATGACTATTTTCAAATTTGAATTATGACCAATTTCCTCAACAGAGGTTGTGATGTACTCGACAAAATCATCATCGAGATCTCTCTCACGAAAAGGCGCAGGATCGCGCACATCAAAAAGCTGTTGAGCGTTTTTTACCCGCACTTCAATTAAACTTTTATCTCCTAAAGTTCGATATCTTTTACGACGACTGCTGCTTTTTGCACTCATGAGTGAAGTAGCCTATCACACGAAAAACAGCTAACGCTCCGAATCACACGCGACTTCTGTTTTGTGATTGAAACTAAAAATTATTGAGAACAATTTAGGCAGATTCAATTCTTAAGTCTAGAATAGAAGTCAACATGGCTCATTTCGAGATCCGAGGCACAAACAGCTCGGGTAAAAACGTGCGTCTTTTTATTGAAAGTGATTCAATTAAAAATGCTCGCACAAAAGCTCGAAGCCAAGGAATTATTCCTCTTTCTGTCACCGCAACGGATGCCTCAAACATCAACAAAGAGCCCGAAAATTTTCAACAAAATTTTGCAAGCGCTTTTCAACGTGTTGGATTTATGGAAATCCAAAACTTCACGCGGCAACTTGCTTCACTACTCAAAGCTCATGTCCCAATTATTGAAAGTCTAAATGCTTTGATAGAACAAATTGATTCTCCAAAACTTCGTCCTATGTTGATGGCCATTCGCCAACACGTTAAGGAAGGACACAGCTTGGCAGATGGCTTTGCACTTTTTCCAAATGTCTTTGATCGAATTTACGTCAACATGGTACGCGCAGGTGAGGCCTCTGGTCGCTTAGACGCTGTCTTGGGACGCTTAGCTGATTTTGGCGACAACCAAGTTCGTCTTCGCAATAAAGTTTCGGGGGCTATGACGTATCCCATCATCATGATTGTTGTGGGAGCAGTTGTTCTCTTAGTTATTACAAACTTTGTTATTCCGCAGATTACTCAAATTTTTACAGACGCAAATAAAGTTATGCCTCTCCCCACTCGAATCATGATTGGTGTTTCTGGATTTTTTCAGGCAAATATTTGGTATCTGATTTTTGGAGTTTTGGGGTGTCTTATTATGCTTGAACGCTTTGTAAAAACTGAAGCGGGTCGAGTAAAAAAAGATAAGTTTCTTTTAAGGGTTCCTTTGATTGGGGGAATTTTTTCGGATCTTTGCGTGACTCGTTTCGCTCGAACGCTCGGAACTCTTTTAAAAAGTGGCGTTCCTATGATCAACTCACTTGAGGTAGCTCGAAACGTTGTGAACAATGCTCTGTTCGAAGAAGCCATAAGCTCCGCTTCAGTCTTTGTTACCGAAGGTAAAGCCCTGAACCTTGCCCTCAAACAAAGCCAACTCTTTCCCCCCATCATTATTCACATGGTCGCTGTGGGAGAAAAAACCGGTGATCTTGAAAATATGCTTTTAAACGTCGCAGAAAATTATGACCAACAAATTGAAGCCCGACTTGGAAAAATGACAAGCTTACTAGAACCTCTTATGATTGTAGCAATGGTCTTAGTCGTAGGATTTATTGTTATGGCAGTTTTAATGCCTATATTTGAAATGCAAAACGTATAAGGAGAGAAAAAATGAAAAAATTAAACTTAAACCACCCCTCACACAAAAGCGGTATGACTCTATTAGAAATTCTAATGGTTATTGCTCTTATTGCTTTGATTATTGGAACCGTAGGAAAAAACGTTTTTTCAAAATTTTCTGGTGGAAAAAGAAAAATCACAAAAATATATCTCTCCGAAATCAAAGGCGCTCTCGATCAATACAAGCTCGATTGCAACGATTATCCCAAGGCGATTTCTGCTTTAATTGAAAATCCTGGAAATTGTCCTTCCTATGCAACCGAAGGTTACATGGGTGGAAAGAAGAAAATCACTCAAGATCCCTATGGATGTGATCCTTTTTATTCTTACGATGGACAAGCGATGGTTCTTAAGTCTTTAGGACAAGGTTGCCAAGAAGGTGGAGAAGGAGAAGGAGCTGATATTCCTTTTGAAGAATAAAAAAAGACCCTTAAAGTCTTTTTCTTTCTCTTCTCAAAGCGGCATGACCCTCATAGAAATTATGATGGTCATTGCCCTTATTGGAATGCTCATCTCTGTTGGTCTGCCTAAATTTGACCAACTCACTCGCGCCAACGTCCGCACAAGCGTTCGTCGTTTAGGAGCGCTCGTCAAATATTGTTACGATCAAGCCGTTCTTTCAGGAAAACTTCATCGCATTCATGTTGATCTCGGAGGAAGTTATTTTGATGAAAGTTCAAACAAGGTTGAAAAAGAGCAACGATGGACTCTTGAAATGGCCGAAGGAGACGCTCTACCAGAAGAACAAATAAAAGCAGAACTCGTTGAAGATGTGCAGGCTCTAGAAAAACAAAAGGAAAAAGATAAAGAGAAAAACGAAAAAAAAACAGCTGATGCGTTCATCCCTGCTCAAGATGCAAAAAAACATTATTTACCCAAAGGAATTAAAATTGTTTCTGTTAAATCTTGGCGACTTGGTGAAAACAAAGAAGTTACTAAGGGCGATATTGGAATTTATTGCTTTCCCAATGGCTTTATAGATGAAGCAACTATTACGCTCCAGGAATTTAACAAGCCAAAATCTGTTCTTTTTCATGTCAAAACACGTAGCCTTACAGGACGTGTCGATATCGATGCCGAGGCTCCTCCCCAATGAAAAAAATTAATACTTCCCAATCTGGATTTACGATCTTAGAAATTCTTGCAGCTACAATTATTTTTTTCATGGTCATTGGTGCCGTTGTAAACACCCGAACAAGAAGCTTGCGAAGTGTGGCGGAAAGCGGCCTTCTCACACAAGCTCAAACTCTTGCTGAAATGAAAATGACAGAGATGGAAATTTTTTTTCAAAGCGCCATAGACAAAGCAGATGTTAAAAGCGCATTTGGCACTCAAGAAGGAAGCTTTGAATCCCCCTATGAAACATTCAAATGGAAAGCTGAGTTCAAAGAAAACCCTCTTCTCATCACTCAAAATCAAATCATTGCTTTTTTAAAAGGCTACGGCCTTTCAAGTGAGGACTCTGAAAATCAACTTCAGCAATCTAAGCTCATTCTGTCTAATTTAAATAAAGCTCTTAAAGAAAACATGGGCGAATTAGTTGTCACTGTAAAATGGAAGTTCCAAAATGCCGACAGAGAACTTCCTCTGGTTACTCACCTTATACCCAAAAAACCTAAAATTACTTTTTCACAAAGTACAGACCTTGATACGGATTCAGCGACGGAATGAAAAATCTTAAAAGTGCTTTTACTCTTTTAGAGATTCTTCTTGTTCTCGTTCTTCTTTCATTTTTAAGTTACTCCGTTTACTACTCGGTCAAAATGACTACAAAAGCAAAAGAGTCTGTCGAATCTCGAACAGAAATTCTGCAAGAATTTCGTTCCGCATTTGGAATTTTAGAGCGAGATATCCGAAACACTTACTACACAACAGCTGAAGACTTCGGATGGTTTCCACGCAAACCAACAATCGATCCTAGTACGGGTGAAAGAACTGGAGATATTCCTCCCCCTCCCTCTAAGCCTATTCCGATGACTATTTTTCAAGGTAAAGAAAGCACTCTTTTG
>JBILWH010000093.1:0-5508 GCA_044370015.1 Bdellovibrionota bacterium
CGAAACCCCACTAATTTATCGTACTTATATTTGTACTTACAAGTGTCATACAAATGGTGTATGCTGTGGAAGTAGAGATAAAGATCGTTGGTGCCGATGGGTTGGACTGGGATGCTGGGAATCTTTATAAGATTCTACAACGCGGAATTACTCCTCAGCTAATAGAGGAGTTCTTTTCTAGAGAACAGCTTTTAAGTCCAGACCATAAGCACTCAACATCAGAAAAGCGCTTTATAGCCGTAGGTAAATCATACGAAGGGCGATATTTGATTGTTTCTTACACAATGAGGGTAAAAAACAATTTGAATCTCCTAAGGGTAGTTACAGCTCGTTACATGCATAAGAAGGAATATCAGGTTTATGAAAAAGTTAAACAAAGCATCTAAAGCAAAGAAAAAAGTTGATGATGATCCACTCGCTGGCGATATGTCAGAATTTATGAAGAATGCAAAATGGCAGCGAGTAAGATTTGAATTTAAGCCTAAGAACAAAGCTGTAACGATACGCATGAGTGAGGAGCTTTTAAATGAACTTAAGAAGCGAGCTGAAAAGCTTGGCTTGGATTATCAAAAGTACATTCGCATGAAGCTTGAACATTCGATCTTCGATGATGCTGCCTAGATCTAAATCAATTTTTAATCTGTAGGTTAAAAAGCTTTAATTTTAAATAAATTACGCTCATTAAAAAAAGATTGATCAAAATACCCGGCAAAAGACTGTTCGCAAAGCTAAAAGAAAATTCTACATTGAGTAGGCGAGTGAGCAAGAAATAAGAAAGTCCAGTGGCCACAAGGGTAGATAGAAAAACACTCAGCAAAAGAAGAAGAGTGAATTTTCTAAAAAATATGGAGATAATTTTTGCTTTGCCAAGACCCATTAAAAACAAAAGTTGCATATCGCGCTTTCTGAGCTCAAGATGATTAAACACCACAGAAAAAAGCACTAAGACAGACATAACAAGGCTAAGAAGAGCGCTCAGTTTTATCCCCCAAGCCATAATGTCAAAAATCTTTACGACTTTTTTTATGATTTCGGAAATGTCAACTATTGAGACCATGGGCAGGTGTTGCGACATCAATCGATAAATGCTTTTCTTTTCTTCAAATGATTTTACTTTGAGCGAAGCGAGATAGGTTTTGGGTGCTTCCTCTAAAACTCCTGAAGAAAAAAGAATAAAAAAATTCGGATCAAAGCTGGTCCATTTAACTTTTCTGAAGTTGGTCACAATGCCCTCTACCTCAATTCCACTGACATCAAAAGTTAATCGGTCGTTTAATTTAAGGCCAAGACGCTTGGCGTAGTTTAACTCAAGAGAAACCTCACAAGGCACTTCTATGCCTTTACAAGGCTCCAGGGAGCTTTTTCCTTCAACCACACGTTCCGATGATGAAAGAGTACTGCGAAAACTTAAGTTAACTCCTCGATTTCTAAATCGTTCCTCGTTTTCGTTTTCTCTGGTTTGGTAAAGAGATTCATCGTCTTTTGAAAACTTGGTTCCATTCACTTTTATAAACCGGGCGCGAATCATGGGTGAAAGCATCTGTGTTTTTAGATTGTGGGTTGTTGAAAGTTGTTTGAATTTTTCTAAATCGCTTTCTTGTAGATCAAATAAAAAAAGATCGGCTCGTTGAGAAGTGTTGTCTGTTAGAAGGTCATTCTTAAGAGAGTTTTCAACTTGTGAAATAAAAACTAAAAGGCAAATACCAATTGCAAATGAAATAAAGATGGTAAAAGTGGAGTGAAAATAGCGAGTGATGAGCTTAAGTGCGTGAGTGTTGATAAAGTTGAATTGAAAAACTTCTCGGCTCACAACGTAAAGCAATAAGCGCAGAAGAAAAAAACTAGAAATAAGTAAAATAAAAAGAGCACCTAAAAAAAGAAAACCTATTTTGAAGGAGTGTGAAAGGTAAACGGATAAAAAACTAACATAAGAAAGAATTGGTAAAAAATTATAGAGCTTGATGCTAGGGGTCTCTCCTTGAATTTCTCCAAGAATTGTTCTTACTTCTATTTTAAGGCTTGCCCAATATAAGGGAATAAGCGCCAGATAAACTCCAACAATTCCCAAAAGTATAATTTTTGCGATCCCTCCCATGCTAAGTCTAAAAGAAATACTTTCACCAGATAGAATTTCTATGTATTTTTCTAAGTAGGGATTTGTCAGGAGAAAGGCTAAGTAAGCTGCAAGAACGGAGAGCAAAGCAAGTAAAAGAAGTTGAATAACTTCGACCTTGAGTAAAAATTTAAAATCCAGTCCCAAGCTTTTATAGATCGCGATGGTTTTGATCTTTTTTGAGAGAATATACTGAGTAAAGTAATAGAGCCCCAGTAAGCCCAGCACGTAAGAAACAAGTGCTATAAGCCCCATGTAATCATTGAGAAGCGTTATGGCACGGTTGGTTTGTTGGCCTGAGTCTTGAAAATCAAGAACGCGAATTGTTTTGTCGTTGATTATGTTTTTAAGACTCTCTTTTAGTTGATTTATATTTTGATTTTCTTTGAGTTTAGTAGAGATCGCATAATTAGCTGTCGATCCGTACTGAATGAGTTTTGTTTTTTGAACGTGGTTGTGGGAAATAAATATTTTGGGAGCAAAGCTAAAACCTCTAAAAGAAGAGAAGTCATCGCTGACAATAAGGTCGTCAATTTTAAAAAATGAGTCCCCAACTTTTATTTCATCACCTATTTTTAAATCCAGTTGGTAAGCTAGGCCCTTGTCGATCCAAGCTAGGCTTTCTTTTTTCAACGTTTGTTCGTGCAAAAGGCCCCAGTCGTTGGAAGAGAGTGTTTTTTTGCTTTCGAGGCTAAGCGTTCCGTAAAAAGGAAAAAGATTTCCCACAAAGTTGAGGTGTGCGAGTTTGGCATCCCCATTTTTTTTGGAAACAAGAGAGTAGGTTTCAATCCAGGGAGTGTGATCAAGACCATTTTCTTTTAAAAAATCGTAGATAATGTTTTTTTTCTCTTCAGAAACTGGCGTTCGGGAAGTGATAATTAAATCCGATGCTATTCCTTTTTGAGCATGAGTTTTGATTTTTTGACTGATTCCGTAATTTAGTGATTCGACAAAAATAAGACCCAGTAGGGCAAGTCCAAAGCAAAGAATAAAAAAGAAATTATAAAACTTATCAAAGCGTAGGCTCTTAAGAGTGAATCTTACAATTCGCATTGACCATCCTTTAGAACCACAACTCGGTCTGCTAACTCAGCGAGTTCTTGATCATGGGTGACCAAAATCATAGTTGTTTTGAGCTTTCGAACCGCATCAAAAAGAAGTTGGGTGATGATTTTGGCGGTTTCGTTATCCAGATTCCCCGTGGGCTCGTCCGCCAAAATGAGTGAAGGTCCATGAATAAGTGCGCGGGCAATAGCCACCCGCTGTTGCTCCCCGCCCGAAAGAGCTGTGGGCAAATGCTTACCCCGCTCAGAAAGTCCAACCTCGTGAAGCCATTTGTAGACCATTTCATCGTCTTTTTTGTTGTTGATTTCAAGTGCGAGTGAAATGTTTTCGAAAGCTGTTAAGTGATTCACTAGGTGAAATTGCTGAAAAATAATCCCGACATGTTTTGCTCTAAAATGGCATCTTTGTTCCTCGGATAAGGAAAAGAGATCTGCGTCGTTTACCCAGATTTTTCCCGAGCTCGGTAAGTCCAGGCCAGCCATTAGAGAGAGGAGAGTGGATTTTCCGCTTCCAGATTTACCTAGAAGAGCTACAATTTCTCCGCTTTTTATTTCTAAATCAACTCCAGAGAGTATTTGAACCTTCTGATCGTTGGAGCCGTAGTGTTTAAAGAGCTTTTCGATTTTGATTGTCATAGGTTTTTTTCCATAAAGTCGGCTAGATTGTCGGCTATTTTTTGGTGTCCTTGCTCGTTGGGGTGAATTCCGTCTGGAAGATTGTAGAGAGGATTTCCTGCGATGTCTTTTAAGATGAATTTATAAAAACTTAAATTTTGGCTTGAGGCAATTTGAGCGTACATCTTTTCAAAATCAGCAACGTATTTTTTACCGTAGTTGGGAGGCATGAGGATTCCCAAGAGGAGGACTTTGATTTTTTTTTCTTGTGCAAGTTTTATGATCTCGAGAAGGTTTTTTTTGCTCACGCTTAAATCCAACCCTCGAAGACCATCGTTAGCTCCAAGTTGAAGAGCAAGTATGTCGATTTTAGTTTTTAAGTGCCATTTAAATCGTGTCAGGCCAGAGGCTGTTGTGGAGCCACTGATGCCTCCATTGATAATCACTACGTTGTGTTTGCGCTCTTTAAGCTTTTTTTCGAGAATTCTGGGGTAGGTGAGGGCTTCATCAAGACCAATACCTTCTGTCAAAGAATCGCCAAGTATCAAAATGTGCTTTGGCGTAGAGGACTGACCTACTGTGATTATGAAATGGGCTAGAAAGAGTATAAGTAATTTTTTCATAAACATGGCTGCTACGTAATTCTAAGTGAAATGAGTTTTAGCTTCAAATTCTATCTAAAAATAATTTTAAAGCGTCAAAGTCGACAAAGTTTTGTTTAACAGGAAGTTCATATTTTCTTATTCGTCTCTTAACCAAGAAAATCAATTATTTTCCGAAATATTTATCATGAAGGGTTTAAGATTTATTTCTTTATTGTTTTTATTTTTGATTTCTTGCGGCCGCAAGACGTTAGTTGGTGAAGGGGAAATGGGCGGAACATCCTCTCTTACGAGTGGCATCTTAAAAATTAAAATATCAAGTGCTTTAATAGAGTTAGATCCTGAGGCTTATGTTGTTCAAGGTGAACAAAGCTTTGGTGGAACTTCACAAGACGATGGCAACCATGAGTTTAATCTTTCTATAGATGAAGGAACTTTGTATTTTAGTAAGTTAAAGTTTGAAATTGAAAAAATAGGAGATAACAGTGATTGTGAAGTCATAACCTTTAGACCCTATTCGTATAAGAAGAGTGTATCTCCTAAATTTAAACCAACAGAATTAGCTTCGGAGATAAATTGCAGCGGCTTTGAACCCGTACCAGAACCTCTCCCTGATCCACCTCCTCCAGCAAAGCCTATTCCTGTTCCCAAGGAATGTTATGGAGGGCCAGCTAAAGATATAGTTGATACTTTCCCCTTATTTACTTCGGTTTTTACGACCAATAACAAATTGCAAACAGAAGGAGAATTTACAATCGAAGAGGATAATGACGATGATAAAAAAGTCGGAAATCGTTACTACGTAAATAATTTAGACGTACTAAATAGGGGCACGGATCAGGCTGGTCTTTATGTTGCAGGAACTATGCGTGATTATTTTGCCTCTTGCCAAGATGAGTTTGGAAATATGTTGGTGGGTGTTCAAATTAATATAAATGATTTTGATGGATCAGCCCCCAATCCTGATGTTGATGAATATTGTACTTGGTCATCGGAAGATTGTGGTCTCTGATAGTTGTTTTGCAAGACTTCTTAAGGTTGACTTGAGCATCTCTTAACATTTGTCTGTGGAGGAATGGTTAAGGGATTTAGGTTTTGTTTTTTAACGTGTTCA
>JBILWH010000094.1:0-5489 GCA_044370015.1 Bdellovibrionota bacterium
AGGATGGTTTTTCCTAACTGTTTGTGAGTCTTTTCAACTCAACGGACAAAATTTTCGTATTCCTGGACTTGGATCATACATGTCAGAGGCTCTTAACCAAGGAAATCAAAAAGCTATCTGGATGGGCATTGCTGCGATGATGATTCTCATTATCTTGATTGATTTTATTATTTGGAGACCTATTATTTCTTGGTCACAAAAATTTAGAGTAGACGATCAATCCATAAGCGACCTCGACGTTCCCTTTGTCTCCTTGCTGTATCGCCAATCTAAGATTGCCGAGTATTTTTCATCTCGCTTAAGAAACTTAAAGTCTAAATTTCGTCGTTACGCAAAACCTGAAGAAGAAAAAGTAACAAGCGAGATCTTACAAGCTCAGACTTTGCCATTAGAAAAAAAATTCAAAGCCAGCAAGATTCTCCTCCAAGCAAGAAAAACACTCTTTTTTATCGTTGTTTTTGTTTTATCTTTTTGGACTTTTGGTAAACTTTATCGTCTTGTTGAACCTCTTACTTGGAGTGAATGGGGGCTTATTGGATATTCTTGTTTTCTAACCTTTTGTCGTATTTTTGCAGCTCTTATTCTTTCTACAATCTGGGCTCTACCTGTTGGGATATTTATTGGACTTTCTCCCAAACTTACTCGAATCTTCCAGCCTATTATTCAAATCATTGCCTCTTTCCCATCGCCGATGATTTTTCCCTTGGTTTTCTTATTGTTCTACAAAATGAACATTCACTTGGGAATTTCATCTATATTCATTCTTGTTGTGGGAAGCCAATGGTACATTCTCTTCAACGTCCTTGCAGGAAGTAGCCAAATATCGCAGCAGCACAAGGATAGCTTCCACCTTATGCAACTTGATTGGAAAGAACATTGGAAGACACTCTATCTGCCCTCTATTTTTCCTTACCTAGTCACGGGATGGATCACGGCTGCAGGAGGAGCTTGGAATGCAAGTATTATTGCTGAATATCTAGAGTACGGTGGTAAAACTTATACATGCACCGGAATTGGCTCGGTGATAACCATGGCCACGGGGAGTGGAAACTTTCCTCTTTTATCTGCAGCTCTTATGGTGATGGTGGGAGTTGTGGTTTTATTAAATCGAAGTGTGTGGAAATTTTTATTCCATTATGCAGAAACAAGATTTAAGGTTGAGGTATAGGGTGTATGGAAAAAATTCTTGAACTCAAAGGAGTTCACCATTCTTACTTGTTAAGTTCTGGTCAAAAAATTCGTGCGCTTCAAAACATAGACCTCTCGCTTGTTCCTGACGAAATCCTTGTTCTCTTGGGCCCTTCGGGATCCGGAAAATCAACATGCCTTAGAATTTTGGCAGGCCTTATTCAACCCACACAAGGAAATGTTCTTTTACATGGTCGCCCTCTCGACACAACAAACCCCGAAGTTTCGATTGTCTTTCAAAACAACGCGCTTCTTCCTTGGCTAAGCGTCTCTGCAAACATTGCTCTGGGTATTCGGTCACTTGGTCTTTCAGAAACAGACGTTGCTGAGCGAATAAAAAAAGTGATCGACCTTGTGGGTCTAGAAGGTTTTGAAGAAGCCTATCCTCGAGAACTCTCTGGAGGGATGAAGCAACGCGTGGGACTAGCGCGTGCTCTTGCTATGGAAAGATCTGTTCTTTGCTTAGATGAAGCTTTTAGCGCACTCGATGTTTTAACAGCAGAAGGACTTCGAAGAGAACTCCTGAAACTTTGGCTCAGTAAAAAAACAAAGCTTCAAAGTATTATTCTTGTCACACATAACGTTCAAGAAGCCGTCTCTCTTGGAAGCAGAATTCTCGTACTCGCAACAAATCCTGGAACTTTTAAATTATCTATTAAGAATGATCTTCCCTATCCCCGAGATGAGAAATCTGCTGCCTTCAAGGCTGTGGTCGATGATATTCACGATGTTCTAACAGAAACAATTATTCCTGACACTCCCGAGTGGACCCCTCCTACGCTTGTGCAATCAACTATTGAATCAATTCCCGCGGTTCAAGTAAACGAGGCTATCAGTTTGATGGAATTAATCGCTGAGCAAGGTGGTCGCGTGAAGGGTTTTGATTTAGCGTCTCGCTTGAGTTGCGATTATCTACACGTTTTACTCATGGCTAAAGCAACTGAACTTTTTGATCTTGTAGATACTCCTAGAAACGATATTTTACTCACAGATCTTGGGAGAAGATTTATCAAAGGCGATATCAATGATCGCAAAAAGATGCTGAATGCTCAAATGCGAACGCTAAGGATTGTTCAGCTCTTAAAAGATAAAATCGAATCTTCCAACGAGAAAAAACTTCTTTGGAAAGATGCTCTTCCCTGGATGCAAGAACTTCTGCCGAACGAAAAAAACGAAGAAGTGCTTGATACTCTTATCCAATGGGGTCGTTATTCAGAAGTTTTTGGATATAATGACGACACAGGAGAGATCTACCTTGACCAATGGATTTAGCGAAATAAACAAAGAAAAAACAATTTTTTTTGATAGCTACTGTATTCTTTGTAATCGCTTTTTAAATTGGGTGATCAAGAATGATCCTGAAAAAAAAATCTATATTTGCCCCATTGATTCAATCCTTACTCAAAAACTAAAAAAATATTTTCCTGAATTAAAAGGGATAGATTCCGTTCTCTATTTTGATGGTGAACGAGCTTTTTCCAGAGGAAAGGCTGTTCGCAAAATTGTTCAAGACCTTAAAGTCTCAGAGAACCTAAAAATCGCTGCAGACATTATTCCATCTCCACTACTGAGCTTTGGCTACGATCTCGTCGCCGCTAACCGTTACAAGATCTTTGGAAAATACGATATTTGCCCACCTCTTCCTAAAGAATGGCGAGAGCGAATGAAGGTTTAACTTTACTTAGATGAGAAAATCTTAGTTAGTGATTTGAGTCTTGATCGAAGAATCTGAAAATAGAGTGGGCCTTTGATTTCCACTTCGCTCAACTCAAGTTTTTCAACAGGTTCTCCACGTCTTAAGTAATAACGATCAAAGGCACTTTGTGGAAGACCCCACTTTTGAAGAAACTGCTTACGCCCATCGTTCTTTTTTATGCGCCCCGTACTTCTAGAAATAAAATGATAAACAAGGCTATCTCCCACTCCCAAAAACACACGGCAACCCGCGTGCCACATCTTCATACTCAAATCATTATCGCTGCTCATGCCTGGGGAAAACTCCGAACTCAATCCCCCAATAGCGTTCCACCATCTTCTGTGAATGACGTTAGGTGGCCACGTAGCCCCCAGCCAATCAGATCGAGTTAAAGAACCCAAGCTTGTGAGCAATTCTTTTTCTTTAAAATTATCTGATCCTCTTGCTAAGATATCATCCAAAAGATCTTCAAAAAAAATATTTTTAAATTATGATAACCTTATTAGATGATAATCTTAACCAAAGCATCAGGCCAACTAGGAAACACTTTATGGGCATGCTCTCTATTGATTACATACGCTCAAAAACATAACATACCTGTAAGGATATTAGCTCTGCATGAAAAAAATTACGTTGATTTTTTTGAAGAGTATCCAGCCTCTACCTCAAATGTTAAATTTCACTTGACCCAATTTAAATATTTTGAAAAAAAAATTTATAATTTAATATTTAATTTTGTGCTAAATAAATTTTCAAAGGATTTTCTCAAGAAACCAGCAAATCATCCAAAAAAAATCGACTTAACCGCTCTTAATCATTCAAAGTCCCATGAATGTGGCAAATGTTATGAACTCAATCCAGCCCCTACCTCAGACGTTAAATTTCAAATGACCCCGTTTAAATGTTTTGAAAAAAGAAATTTAAATTTAATATTTAATTTTTTGATAAATAAATCCTCAAAGGATTTTTTAAGAAAATTAGCAAATCGGCTTAAAATATTCGGTTTATATTTTTTTTATGGCTCACCATCCCAAGAATGGGTGAGCTTAATGAAGAATAAAGTAGGTTTAGTTTTTTTATCGAATGAATTTAAATCTTCAAATATTTATGCTTACGAAAATAATATCATTGAGATAAAAAAGCTTTTTAAGGTTAAGCAAAAACTTGTTCAAAGATCTCAAGATTTGGTTAGTGAATGTAAAAAAAATTTTGAATTTACTGTAGGAGTTCACATAAGAAGGGGAGATTATCGTACTTGGAGAAAGGGAGCCTACTTCTTCGAAGATGATGTGTACAACAAACAGATGGCAAATATTGAGAAACAACTAAAGCAACAGAGGGGAGCAAAATCTGTTTGCTTTATTATATGCTCTAATGAAAAAATTGAATTAAAAAACTTCTATCCACTGAACATCCAAACGCTTCCATCTTCACCAAGCATGATTGAAGATCTTGAGATACTCTCTCTTGTGGATTTTATTATTGGACCACCTTCTACCTTTAGCATGTGGGCATCATATGTGGGCCATGTACCAATACATTTCATTTTAGACAAAAACGAAACTGTTGAAATTAAAGAATTTTCTCCTATCATAGGTTTCAACCTTCATAAAAACGGAAAAACATTAACTCTTCCCCAGTAACACTCAAAAAAACTTATTGTTTGTCGGAACTGACAACACAAACAGCATCGATTCCGCCGCGCGTGTTGTAAATTGTTTTGATACTCAAATAATACGGCTCGAGAACTTTAAATAAATCCTCATATATTCGAGCTGTCACCGCTTCTTGATAAATTCCTACACTTCGGTAGCTCAAAAAATAGTACTTCAAACTCTTAAGCTCGACGCAAGAATTCTTAGGAACATAAACCATTTCAATAGTGGCAATATCAGGCAACCCCGAAAACGGACAAACAGCTGAAAATTCTTTTGTTGTGTAAGTTATGTTTTGTCGAGGACCCTCATAGGGGAACTTTTCTAAAACAAGGGAATCAATTTTTTCTGGACCCTCGAATACTAATTTTTTTCCTTCAGCTACAGCCATGACGAAACTCCTTATATCCTTTTTCTCTCAGCACACACGCAGGGCAAGTTCCACAACCATAACCCCATTCGTGCCTGACCGATCTCTCACCCATGTAACAGGTGTGTGTTTCTTCTAAAACTAAATCCAAAGCGCCTAATTCTTGCGCCAACTGAAAAGTTTTTGCCTTTGATAAATTCATGAGAGGTGTGTGAATTTTTACCGCAGAATCTGTCGCAAGTGAAAGAGTCTGAGCCTGTGAATCAATAAAGCTCTGCCGACAATCAGGATAACCACTGTAATCCACCTGGCAGGCCCCAAAGACGTAATCCTCAATTCCACGCGCGAGGCCCCAAGAAGTGGCCACTGTTAAAAACAGAGCATTTCTTCCAATCACAAAAGTAGAGGGAAGATTTTTGAAACCGCCCTCTAATGAAATTTCATTTTGTGAAGTTAATGCATTAGGAGAAAGTTCTTTTAAAAAAGATAAGTCGACTTCTTGATAAGCAACATTTAATTTATTTGCGATTTTCGCTGCACATTGCTGTTCAATAGAATGTCTTTGTCCGTAGTGGAAATT
>JBILWH010000095.1:0-5454 GCA_044370015.1 Bdellovibrionota bacterium
ATAGAACTTCTCTACAAAGATGGAAAAGTATATGTTCCCGTTCAACAGCTTCGACAAATTCATCGATATTCAGGCGCAGAGGTGTCCGATGCTCAAATGGACAAACTTGGTGGAACAACGTGGAAAAACAAGAAAGAAAAAGTAAAAAAAGAAATTCTTGCTTTCGCGGGTGAACTTCTCACTCTTTACGCACAAAGATCTCTTGCAACAGGACTTAAAATTTCTCCTTCCTCTGAAAAAATTCAAGAATTTGCAGCAAGCTTTCCTTATGACGAAACACCTGATCAGGACAAAGCTATTTCCTCAATTCTCCAAGATCTTGAATCGGGTCACCCTATGGACAGACTTTTATGTGGAGATGTGGGCTACGGAAAAACTGAAGTTGCTTTGAGAGCAACACATGCCGTTGTTTCTTCTGGATACCAAGTAGCTGTGCTAAGCCCAACAACCCTCCTCACTGCTCAACACGATCGTCTTTTTAAAACCCGACTTGGTGAATTTGGATACAAAGTTGCGGCTCTTTCACGTTTTAATACCGAAAAAGAATCCCGCGATATTCTAGAAAAAATTAAAATTGGTGAAGTGGATGTCGTTGTGGGAACACATCGACTTTTAAGTGCAGACGTCTCTTTCAAAAAGTTAGGCCTTATTGTGATCGATGAAGAACAGCGCTTTGGTGTTATTCACAAAGAAAAACTTAAACGCATGCGAACAAACGTGCACGTTCTCTCTATGACTGCCACTCCTATTCCTCGAACTCTCAGTATGGCCATGTCTGGTCTTAGAGAATTTTCCGTCATGACCACACCCCCGCAAGATCGACTGAGCGTTAAAACTCATGTTGTGCGTAAAAATGCTGTTTTAATCAAAGAGGCGATTGAATTTGAAACCAAACGTGGCGGACAAGTTTTTTATCTTTTCAACCGAGTCAGGGGAATTGAAAAAATTCACGAAGAGCTCAGTAAATATTTACCTGAGATAAATATTGATTTTGCCCACGGTCAAATGGACGAAACAATTCTTGAAGATAAAATGATCAAATTTTATCGCGGGGAAACCCAGGTTTTAGTGACAACAACAATCATTGAAGCTGGCCTTGATGTTTCCAACGCAAATACCCTTATTGTCGAAAACGCTGCAAACTTTGGTCTCTCTCAACTCTACCAGTTGCGAGGAAGAGTGGGACGCAGTGATCGCAAAGCCTATGCCTATCTGCTTTTACCTGAAACAGGTTCTGTCACTCAAGAAGCCGAGCAAAGACTTGGAATTTTAGAGCTCTATCAAGATTTAGGCTCTGGATTTACAATTGCAAGCCATGATTTAGATCTAAGGGGCGCCGGAGAGGTCTTAGGAGATTCTCAAAGTGGCCACATGTCTTTAATTGGAAGCGAGTCTTATTTTGAACTCCTCCAAGAAACCATTGCGGAACTAAAAGGTGAAAGCCTTGATCGAGATTTTGAACCCGAAATTCAGCTCTCCATAGAGACAGCCATTCCCGAAGCTTATATTAAAGAGATCTCTTTGCGCTTGAGTATTTATAGGCGCTTTTCATCTGCAGCAAACGAAGAGGCGATCGATCAAATTCTTTCTGAACTCGAAGACCGCTTTGGAACTCCTCCTCTGAGCGTCCTTAACCTTGCAAGAGTCATGAAAATTGTTTGCGTCCTTCGTCGGCTTCGAATTCGAAGCTTTGCAAGTGGCAAAAGCGGAATCACTGTTATCTTTGATGCCTCTTCTCCTCTCTCTCGAGAAAAACTTGTAGAACGTGCCCTCAAATATCCCAAACATTTTCAACTTTCACCCGACGGAAAGCTTCTCATCAAAAATCCCACAAATGAGCAGCCCACAGAAGAAACCCTTCTAAAAAGCGTCGATACGGCCCTCTCTCAATTTGAAACCCTTCTGTAATCACTCAGAGGGCTTTGGCTCACTGCCAAAAGCATGACTTGCAGGCTTTTCTCTGAAGATTAGAATGAAAATATGTTCAAACGCATTTCTTTATTAGCGATATCCTTTTCAACTTTTCATGCATTTGCGGCTAACTCCGTTGCTGTTATTGGTCAAAAAGTCATTTCGGCCGAGGAATTCAACCAACGATATGAACAAAACAAAGCACTCAGCCTACCAGGACAAGCGCCAAGTAAAGAAGAAGTTCTTTCCAACATTGTTAACTTTGAACTTGCACTTCAAGAAGCAAAAAATAAAGGCGTTGATAAAGACCCCATGCTCAAAGATCAATTTGAAATCTTAATGTATAAAACGCTTGTTCAGAAAGAAATAAAACCCAAAATTGACTCCCTTAATGTTCCTGAAGCTGACATCAAAGAATACTACGAAAAAAGTCCTCTTCTAAGAACTCGACAAATTGTTTTTTTAACATCTCCTCAAATGAAAAATGACGATGTTCAAAAAGTTAAAGCCCGTGCTCAAACAGCATATGAAATTATCACTACTGGAAAAAAGAATTTCGTAGATATGGTGGGAGAGTTTTCAGAAGGGCCTGATGCTAAATACGGCGGCCTTGTTGAATGGTCTGGTCGCAACAAACTTGTTCCAGAATACTACGAAGCGGCTCTCGCGCTAAAAGAACCTGGAAAGATTAGTGGAATTGTTGAAACTCCTTACGGTTTTCACATTATTCAGCTTGAAGGAATCAAGCCTTACAGTGGCTTAGACACAGAGTACAAAAACTTTATTGTTCGCTCAATCAAAGACATTAAAGGCCGAGATGTTTATGAAGCTTATTTCAATAATTTGAAAAAGAAATACTCTGTTAAAACGGATCTGAAGAGTCTTTAGTTTTTGATTTTTTCAGAGCTTCTCGCTCTTCTTTTTCATTATTTTCTTTTTCTCGTGCATCAAGCCACTTTTCCCACAATGCACTTGCCCCTGTGGGAGTCACAAACCACAAAAAAACAGATCCTATCCAAGCCCACAGGCTTCCTTTTTCTTTTTTTGATTCATGAGTCGTCATCGATTAGCCTCTTTATTAAATGAAGGCTTCCAGAATTATATTCCTTTTTTCTTTGTTTGTATCTGTTTTTTCCCAGACAAAGGTCCTCGATAAAATAGTTGCAGTTGTTCAGGGAAAAGCGATTCTTCTTTCCGATATTCAAAGCTTAAGGCAACAAATTCAAAAAAGCCCTTTGCTTAAAAATTTTTATCCAATTGAGGGTGATCTCACAGATGAGAAGCTTCTCAATCGACTCGTCGAAAATCAAATTATTCGCGCTCGACTAAAAGAGATTGGCTCCGAAGTCACAGCTGAAAGTGTGAATAGAGAAATCGATGGAATTGCCAAAAAAAATAAAATCTCCTCTAGCCAGCTCAAGCAAATGCTCAAGCAGCAAGGGGTTGATTTTGAAAATTACTTTAATGCCCTTAAAAGCTCGATTGAAAGACGCTCTTTATTTCATCGAGAAATTCAATCGGGAGGCTCAAGCTTAAGCGACGAAGAATTAAAATCAATTTTCAAAAACAAAGCACCCGTAGAATACAAGCTTGGTATTATCGTTGAAAAAAATTCTTTAGAGAATCAAAAAATTTTAGAAGATATAAAAAAACAATTTAAAACAGGAAAACTCCCTCCGGAAAAGCTGAAGAGCTATCCGGGTTACGTGGAGCTTGGATGGCTGCCTCTCGAAGAAGTTTCTGATGCTTTTAAAAAACAACTTTCTTCTGCCTCACAATCTGGTGAAGCTTTTGGCCCTTTAAAAAGAAACGAGAAACTTCAACTTCTTCTTGTTGAAAATACTCGCAAAGGCACCGACGAACAATTTATTGCCGCAAAAGAGCGATTTAAAGATTCAATCGAAGAGGAAGAGCTCGGTAAAAAGTTCAAAACTTGGATAGAGAAAAAAAAGAACGAACTCGAAGTTACAATCAATTCGCTATAGAATGGATCATATGAGCTTTGCTAAATTATTTAGGGAATACGACATTCGAGGAATTGCAGAAACAGAACTGACAAACAATTTCACCTGGGCTCTTGGAAGAGCTGTTGCTGATCTTTTAAAAAGTAAAAATCAAAATTCAATTTTTGTTGGCCAAGATGTTCGCGTTTCAAGTCCACGGCTTGCTAAGGCTCTCACGGCAGGGCTTGAAGCTGGTGGGATTAGCGTTCGCATGCTTAACCCTGGCCCTACACCTCTCCTCTATTTTGCGGCTCACGAAAAAAATAAAGACTTTCCTTGTTCAAGTGGAATCATGGTGACGGGAAGCCACAATCCACCTGAATTTAATGGATTCAAAATGGTTATCTGTGATGCGGCCATTTACGGAGAAGAGATACAACAATTAAGAGCTCCTGTTGAGAAATATATTTCTCAAGCTCCAGACTCCTATAACCACAATGCCCCAACTGTCGATCGAAGCGATGCCTACATTCGATTTAGTGTTGATAATTTAAAAATTAAAAACCCCTCGAAAATTCGCGTTGTTGTTGATGCAGGTAATGGAGCAGCGGGCCCTCTAGGAATTGCAACCTATAAAGCTCTTGGGCTTGACGTAGTTCCTCTTTTTTGTGATTTTGATGGAAATTTCCCAAATCATCACCCCGATCCTACAGTTCCCAAAAACTTAGTGCATCTTCAAAAAAAAGTTCAAGAAGTGAACGCGGCTTTTGGAATTGCTTTTGATGGAGACGGCGATCGAATTGGCGTTGTTTCTTCAACAGGAGAAATTCTTTTTGGAGATCAAATTCTAATCTACCTTGCTCGAGACTTACTAAAAGAAAGTCCAAAAGCAAAAATTATTTCTGAAGTTAAAAGTAGCCAAATTCTTTATGATGAGCTTCAAAGAATGGGAGCAGAACCTATTGTTTGGAAAACGGGCCATAGTCTCATTAAAGCAAAGCTCAAGGAAACAGGCGCTGAATTAGCGGGTGAAATGTCAGGCCACATATTTTTTAAAAATCGTTTTTTTGGATATGACGATGCGATCTATGCGGGCGCTCGTTTTATTGAAGCTTACAGCAAAAATCCCTCTGAAAGTGTTGATCAATTTCTTGAGGCACTTCCTCGCGTATTCAATACGCCCGAGCTTCGAGTGGATTGTCCTGACGAAGAAAAATTTGCCCTTGTTGAGAAATTTGTTTCTTTGGCTAAAAAAACTTTTAAACAAGAAAACGTCCTCGACATAGATGGGGCCCGAGTGAAATTTCCAGGCCTAGGCTGGGCGCTTATTAGAGCCTCTAATACACAACCCATCGTTGTGATGCGTTTTGAAGGAAACAGCTCTGAGGCGCTAACTCAAGTTAAAGGTCATTTTGAGCAAATTCTTTCACAACTTTCTCCTCGCCTAGAAATACCTTCATAGATTATGTTGAAGCGATTATGTCGCTTCACGAATTTTCTCTTGATAACCTGACAGAGAAAATTGTCATCCGTGGGGCTCGCGAACATAATCTCAAAAACATTTCCCTTGATCTTCCTCACGGAAAAATGATCGTTATTA
>JBILWH010000096.1:0-5451 GCA_044370015.1 Bdellovibrionota bacterium
AGCGTAAATCCCTTGGCCTTTGATCTCATGCGGGTATCCCACAACGGCGGCTTCACTCACAGACTCATGCCCCACAAGAGCACTTTCTACTTCGGCTGTGCCGATTCTGTGTCCACTTACCTTTAGCACATCATCTGTTCGCCCACTTATGGTGTAATATCCCTCAGCGTCTCTGTGAGCTCCATCGCCACTCACATAAAACCCGGGGAATTCCTTGAAATATGTTTTTTCAAAACGCTCGTGATCTCCGTAAACAGAGCGCATTTGCCCCGGCCATGAATCTTCAAAACATAAAACTCCGTTGGCTTCTCCTGTGAGAACTTTTCCTTTTTCATCAAGTAAGACAGCTTTAATTCCTGGTAGGGGTTCTGCGACAGAGGCAGGTTTTTGTTTTGAATATCCCGGAACAGGTGAGAGAAGGATTCCTCCTGTTTCGGTTTGCCACCAAGTATCCACAACATTCACTCGTGAATTTCCCACAACTTCGTAATACCAGCGCCATGCTTCGGGGTTGAGGGGCTCTCCCACGCTTCCCAAGAGCTTGAGTGATTTGCGAGAAGTTTTTGTGACGAACTCATCTCCTTCTCTCATGAGTGATCGTATGGCGGTGGGAGCCGTGTAGTAGATGTTAACTTTGTGTTTATCAATGATTTCCCAATGTCGAGAGGGAGTGGGGTAGTTAGGCACGCTTTCGTGAATAAGGACCGTGGCTCCGTTTGAAAGTGGACCGTACACCACGTAGCTGTGTCCTGTGATCCACCCCACATCTGCCGTGCACCAGTAAATGTCTCTAGCTTGATAATTAAAAACAAGTTCGTGAGTGTAGGATGTGTAAACTAAATATCCCCCCGTGGTGTGCAAGACTCCTTTGGGTTTTCCGGTTGATCCCGAGGTGTAGAGAATAAAAAGAGGATCTTCGGCATCCATTTCTTCACAAGGGCAAATGTTTGAAACAATTTTCTTTTCATCTTCAAAGTTCAAATCACGATCTTTTTTCATTGAGCAAGATGCTGTGGTCTTTTTAATCACTAAAACTTTTTTCACGGACGGAGATTTTTCAACAGCAATGTCCACGTTTGCTTTAAGAGGAATACTTTTCCCAGCGCGAAGGGCCTCGTTCGCAGTGATCACAAAAGAACTTTGAGCATCGTGAATTCTTCCGGCAAGTGATTCCGCAGAGAATCCACCAAAAACAACCGAATGTATGGCGCCCATTCGAGCACAGGCAAGTATGGCAAAAACAGCCTCGGGAATAAGAGGCATGTAGATCGTCACACGATCTCCTTTTTGCACTCCGTTTTTTTTCAATATATTTGCAAAAGAAGAAACCTCATCAAGAAGTTCTTTGTAGGTGAATTTTTTGTGAGGAGTTTGGGGGTCGTCTGCTTCCCAGATGAGAGCTACGCGTTTAGGATCTTTAAGAGCGTGTCGATCGACGCAGTTATAACAGGCGTTGAGCTTTCCGCCCTCAAACCATGAGACTTTAACGGGACTTTTAAAGGAGACGTTTTTTGTTTTGTTCCAGCGCTTCGACCAGTGAAGTCTTTCGGCAACACTTGCCCAGAATGTTTCTTGATTTTCAGAGGCTTTTTTAAATTCATCGGCAGCATGGAGACCCATGCTGCCAACTTAAGATGATCAATTTAAGGGGACAAGACTATAGGCAAAAGTTATTGAACTTCAGAAGCTATGCATTGAACAAGGATAGTGTTTTTTTTCAGATTGTAATCTTCAGATGTTGCAACACGAGTTTGAATATTTTTAAAAAGCACCGCTTTATTAAAAAACTTTAAGAAAGGAACTTGTGAATTTGTCCAAAAGCTTGCACTTCCATCAACAAAAATAGGATTGAAAACTTCTTGTACTGTTAAGTTGTGGTCTTGAGAGTTGTTTTTATTTCCAACTTTTAAGAAATCGTTCGCACTTGGTAAACGCCAACGAAGATTTAAGTCAGCTTTTTCTCGGCAAATCTTTTGCGCATCTTCACGAGAAGTTGCTTCAGAATTAATTCCTGTTTCCCAAATAAGTCCAGTTTCAGCGTCTTGATAAAATTCTGCGCTCGGAACTTCATCTTGACCTGTTCTCATCGCAACAAGTTTCATAACTTGGCCAGTTGATAAATACTTTTCTACGTTTCCACAGTCTTTGATTCTTTGTTCAACAGTAAGACCATCTTCTAAGCCGCAAGCTAATTTTTCAACAGCGCTATCTTCTTGAGTCACTAGATTGGTTAAAGATTTAGTATTGTTCCCGCATGAAATGCTAAGAACAAGAAGAGTGAAGAGGGAGAGTGATTTTGTTATTTTTTGCGACATATTATAGATTCCTTTGTTAGGTTTTTTAAGGAATCTATCGCCCTCGACGCTAAAGGTCAACGCTTTTAGTCAATGCCTAAGTGCTTGAAAATATTGAGTTCTATTTGCAGAGTTTATCTGGTTATTTTTCTCGACGCTTCTTTTTTGTTTTTAGGCTGCAGAGAGCCATCTGAAACACACTGAACTAAAAAAGCATCATTTGAAGATGTATTGGCGATCTCGCTTTTTATGTTTTTAAAAATCAAAGGTCTTTTATTGTTTGGGTTTGAAAGAGCTTTGTTGTTTGTTGGAGCAATAGAGCTTGTCCAAAAGTGAAAACCATTTATGTATCTTTTATCAAATGTAGGTTCAAAAATTTCTTTAATTTGATAATTTTGATCAACACTTTCTTTTCCGTTGAACGGAGAATTTCCGAATTTTAAAAATTCAACATGGCTGGGTAAACGCCATATTAAATTGAGCGCCCTTTTGCTATCACAGATTTTTTTTGCTTCTTCTTGAGAACGAGCGAGATTGTTTAAACTTGTTTGCCAAATAAGACCAGGTTTTGAATCTTGGTGAAATTCTTGAATTTCACCAAATTGTTGATCGCTATCAACGCTTGAAGTCTTATCAAGAATTTCTTGTACATGTTTCCGAGCAACAAGCCTCAGTTCTTGTCCGTTTGCGAGAGTTTTTGTTTCGTTACATTGTTCGATTCTTTGCTCGATACTTAAGTTGCTTTCTATGCCGCAATCAAATTTTTCTGGATTCTGACCGCAAGAGGCAAAGATAATAATGGAAATAAAAGGGAATGCGCATGATATTTTTTTTGTCATAGCTTAGTTTTTTCCTTTACTTGAAAATACTCTTACTGAATTTGCAATAATAACTAAATCAGAAAAAGCCATAGAGATCGTGCACAAAACAGGGGATATAAGGCCCATGAAAGCTAAGGGTATGGCCACCACGTTATAGGCAAAGGCCCAAAAAAGATTTTGTCGAATGGTGCGCATTCCTTTTTTTGCCAGCTCAAAAGCTTCTAGAATCGCAGTGATATCTTTTGTGAGCAATACAATATCGGCAGATTGTTTTGCTAGGTCAGAAGCAGAACTCACAGCAATTCCTAAATCAGCAGCTTGCAACACGGGTGCATCGTTTAATCCATCTCCTACGAAAGCAATTTTTTGTGTGTCTTTCTGAAAACTTTGCAAAACGTTTACTTTATCAATAGGGCTCAATTCTCCAAGGCAGCGATCAGGCTGAAGATTAATTTTTTGCGAAAGTGATTGAAGCACTTTTTTATTATCGCCTGAAAGAACATAAACTTTTGCATACTTGGAAAATTGCGAAAGAAGATTTGAAGCTCCCTCTCGAATTTGATCTTCAAAAGAAAAAATAGCCGTTAAAAATCCTTGTTGAGAAAAATACACAAGGCTTCTTCCCTCTTGAGCTTGAGCTAATATGAATTCTTGAGCTTGCTGGGGAATCCGAACATTCATTCTCTGCATGAGAATCCCATTGCCCATAATAATTTCAACGTCAGATTTGTTGTCTTGAATGATGCCTTTAATGCCCTCTCCAGGAAATTCTTCAATTTGTGCTTTCAATGATGAAGGTGGGGACATGTAAACCAGAGCTTTGCTCATAGGATGATGGCTTTGAAGTGCTATGGGGTAAACATATTTTTCTTGATAATCAGGACCCGTCCATTGAGAAATTTTTTGAGGGGTCGCAGTGCTGAGGGTTCCTGTTTTATCAAAAAACACATGCGTGATTTTTTCGGCACTTTCAATCGCGCGACTATCTCGAATAAGAATTCCTTTTCGAGCCGCAAGTCCACTCACGGCCATGAGTGCCGCTGGGGTTGCGAGGCTCATCGCGCACGGACAAGAAATCACAAGAACTCCGAGGGAGGCAGAAAAAGCTTGCCAAAAAAGTTCTTTTCTTGAGTGATGAATCCCAAAAGTATGACCAATACTCTCAGAGAGAGCAGTCATTTGTTCAGGAATGAGCATCCAAGTTGCAAAACAACCAAGAGCGATCAGCGCAACCAGAGGAACAAAGACATTGCTGATTCTATCGGCCAAACCTTGAATTTCACTTCGACTTTGGCGAACACGCATTACCGTTTCAATGATTTGAGAAAGAAGCGTGTCTTTGCCAAGTTTAGTCACCTCAAAGCGAATGTTGCCAGAGATGTTGATAGTTCCAGAAAAGATGTCTTCTCCGATGCCTTTGCTTGCAGGAATGGATTCTCCCGTAAGGAGGCTTTCATCAAAATCACTTCTTCCCTCAATAATTTTTCCATCAACAGCGACGCGGTCTCCAGGGCGAAGAACAATCTGGTCTCCAAGTTTGAGTTCTGAAACTAAAACTTCTTCAGTCTTGTTTTCAGATTTTTCGTTTGAGATTAACTTGAGAGCTTTTGGAGGAGCCAAAACCATGAGGCTTCGCAGAGTTTTATCGGCTTTAATCAACACATAGTTTTCAATGTAGTGACCAAGGCTTATGAGGAGCAAAATAGAAAAAGCTTCTGTCCAAAAAAGGTGTCCTTCAATTTGAGCCAGGATAAGTGTTGTGCTCAGAATGTAGGCCGAGCCTGCTCCCAAACTTACAAGAGCATCAATGCCGAGGCTTTTATGTTTGAGAGAGTTCCATGCACCTTTTAAAAAATCTTTGATCGATAAATAAAATAAAACATTCAAGACAAGAAGCACGATCCATTCGTAAAATTGAAGAGATCCGCTCATGTGCGGGAAAGCAAAAATTGAAATCAGAAGTCCTGCGCCTGCATAGAATAATTGGTGAACCCAGGCGTTTTTGTGAATGTCATGGGGGTTTTCGATAAGAGTTGCAGGATAAGAAGCATCTGAAAGGATTTTAGTGATTTGCTGAACAAAGACCTTGTCGCTCAGACCATCGTGCCCTTTTCGAAGTCGCACAACTTTTGCAACCGCATCTATCCAGTAGCTTTCGCAAAGTTTTGAATCGTTCAAAACTTTTGAAACTTTATTTACGCAGTTAGCACAATGGATGGCCTCTACTTTTAAAAAAATATCGTTATTTTCGGGATGAAGATCGTGATGGTCTAAGTGGTTGTGACCCATTTAATATTGCATCCAATACTTGCTTTTTGATAAAAGTAGAGGCAATC
>JBILWH010000097.1:0-5445 GCA_044370015.1 Bdellovibrionota bacterium
CTCGGGCAAAAGATAAAAGTCTTTTGCCCGCTCAAAGTCCTGCGTCTCATTTGTTTTTAGATTTAAGAGATTCTTTGGTCGTTTCAAAATTGAAGTCCGCTTTGAAAGAGGGGATTCAACTTTTTAAATTTAAAATTGCATTTGATGTCGATCACGAAATTATAGTTTTCAAAAAAATTCAAAAAGAATTTGCTCAAGAAAATTTCAAAATACGTTTAGATGCGAATCACCGCTTTAGGTCTGCAGCTCCACTTTTTCAAATCCTTGAGACTTTTGATGACTCTTTTATAAGTAAGATTGATTTTATTGAAGATCCTTTTGCGGGAAGTCTTGATGATTGGATTTCCTTTAAAGAGAAATCTGCTTTAAGGATTGCTCATGATTTTGCATCCGAAGAGTATCGTGATCTTTGCGATGTTTGGATTTTAAAACCCACTCGAAATAACCCATGGCCCCTTGTAGAGCTTGCTCTCCAAAAAAATAAAAAGCTTGTTTTCACATCAGCTCTTGATCACGAGTTGGGGCAACTTGCGGCTTTATCAATCGCGAATGAAGTTCAAAAAAAATATCCATTTTTGGTAGAAGACGGGGGCTTTCTTTCTTTTTCGGAACTTGAAGGAGCAGGAACTCACTTTCGTCGAAAGGGAAATCGTTTAGATTTTGAATCTTTACGCGGATTAGGTTTTGGATGTGAAAGTCTTTTGTCTTCCATAAGCTGGCAGGATTTGAGGACTCAAAATGGCTAAAGCCGAATGGATGTTGAATCCTCGTTTAGATAAACCTTCTCAGTCTTTATTAGATCTTGCGAATGATCCTCGTTTTGAAAATCACCTTTTTTTTTCAAGCTCGGGAACTACGGGTGCACCCAAGTGGATTGCTCTTTCTCGTAAAGCATTAGAGGCTTCTGCTCTTGTTGTAAATTCTTGGCTTGAGGTAACGAGGGTAGATGTTTTTGGCCTTTGCCTTCCGCTTTTTCATGTAGGTGGCTACGGAATGCTTGAGCGCTCTCGTGTGGCTGGAGCTCCTCTCAAGAAATTTGAAACAAAGTGGAATGTTGTGGGGTTTTATAAATGGCTTGAAAAAGATCGAGTGAGCGTTTTGAGCCTAGTGCCCACTCAAGTTTACGACTTAGTTACGCAAAAACTCAAAGCTCCACCATCTTTGAGGGTTGTTGTTGTGGGTGGGGGAGCTTTGTCGGAGTCTCTTTATCTTGAAGCTCGAAGATTGGGGTGGCCTCTTTTGATTTCTTACGGATTAACGGAGTGCGCGTCGCAAGTTGCAACGGCATCTCTTTCGTCTTTAAAAGATGACCACTTTTTTCCTTCTGCTTTTTTATTGCCACATATATCCGTCGAAACAATTGATGAGTTAAAAGTTCAGGTTCGAAGCCCCGCACTTTTTACGGCGTATATCCGACAAGTGGAACAAGGGTTTATTGTTGAAGATACTAAGGAAGATTCTTCCTTTCTCTTGCCTGACAAAGTTCAAGTGACAAAGCTTGGAGAAAGAATTCAAATTCAGGTAAGGGGTCGTTGGGAAGAGAATTTCAAAATTCTTGGCGAGCTTGTTGATTATGGAGCGCTTAAAAAACTTTTTTATGATGAAAGTTACAAGGCGGGTCTTTGGAAACAATCGGAACTTGGAGCCTTTCCGCATCCGCGTCGCGAGCATTGTCTTGCTTTGATTTGCGAAAAGTTTGGACAAGCTGAACGGGCACTCTTGAATGCTTTCAATCAAAAAGTTGCTCCTTTTGAACGCATCACGCATTTTTACGAGGGCCACGTGCCACGTTCAGAGCTTGGAAAAATCATTCTTTCAAAAATTAACCCTGTTTGCTTGCAAGAATTCTCCGGTTAACATAATTAACGAGGACTAGGTTAAAGTTTTAAAGATGCCCACCGTTGAAAAAAAAGCTGCTTCAAAAAGTTCGAGTGATTCCAATCTCAAAAAGCTTGTGATTGTTGAGTCTCCTACGAAAGCTAAAACATTACGTAAATTCTTGTCTAAGAATTTTGTGATTGAAGCAAGTATGGGTCATATCCGCGATTTGCCTCAAACAGCCGCAGATATACCCGCTGCTGTTAAAAAAGAAGAATGGTCGCGCTTGGGTGTGAACGTCAAAGATGACTTTGATCCCATTTACGTGATTCCTAAAAATAAGTCTAAAGTCGTCAGTGATTTGAAGAAGAAACTCAAAGATGCTGATGAATTGTACCTCGCGACGGACGAAGACCGCGAAGGAGAGAGTATTTCGTGGCATTTAATGGAGATTTTGAAGCCCAAAATCCCTGTTAAGCGGATGGTTTTTCATGAAATCACAAAGTCCGCAATTGAAAAGGCTTTGGATCACACTCGTCATGTTGATGAGAAGCTTGTTCGAGCTCAAGAAACTCGTCGTATTTTAGATCGCTTAGTGGGTTATACGCTTTCTCCTCTTATTTGGAAAAAAATTGCCTATGGATTGTCTGCAGGTCGCGTTCAGTCGGTAGGTTTGCGATTGATTGTGGATCGTGAGCGAGCGCGCATGCGCTTTGTGAAGTCATCATACTGGGATTTAGAAGCTCTGTGGAATGTGGGAAGTGATTCTTTCCCCGGCCGATTAACAGAGATTTCTTCTAAGCGCTTAGCTCAAGGAAAAGATTTCAACGAAGATACGGGTGATCTTAAAGATAAGTCTTTGCTTTTGCTCGACGAAAAAGCTGCGCAAAAATATCAATCAAACTGGGCCGGTAAAAAAGGCGTAGTTGTTAGCCAAGAAGAGAAGGCTTTTAACAGTCACCCTTCAGCTCCCTTTATTACGTCTACGCTTCAGCAAGAGGGTAATCGTAAGTTAGGCTTGAGTTCTCGAGAAACAATGCGAATTGCGCAGCGTTTGTACGAAGAAGGTCTCATCACTTATATGAGAACAGATTCGCCGAATCTTTCTCAAGAAGCCCTCAAAGCGGCTAGAACTTTGGTTGAAGATTTATACGGAAAAGAATTTTTATCCGATGCACCTCGACAGTACACTTCTAAATCAAAGGGAGCGCAAGAAGCGCACGAAGCGATTCGTCCTTCGGGTGCTACGTTTACTCATCCAAAAGATACTGAATTAACGGGTCGAGAACTAGCTCTGTATGAATTGATTTGGAAACGAACAGTTGCTTCGCAAATGGCTGAAGCCAAGAAGATGTCTGTTGTCCTTAAAATTCAACTTGAAGAAGGTTTGTTCCAGAGTAACGGAACTCGAATTTTGTTCCCTGGCTTTTTGCGAGCCTATGTTGAAGGAAGTGATGATCCAGAAGCAAGTTTGAGCGATCAAGAAACTCTTTTGCCCAATCTCAAAGCGGGTCAAAGTATCACGCTCAAAGATCTAAAGGCTCTTTCTCACGAAACCAAACCTCCGGCTCGTTTTACTGAAGCTTCGATTATTCGAGTTTTGGAAAAAGAGGGAATCGGTCGTCCTTCTACTTACGCAAGTATTATCGATACAATTTTGAGTCGTGGATATGTGATCAAACAAGGAAACGCGTTGATGCCTACTTATACAGGTATTGCGGTTATCCAATTGCTTGAGCAGCATTTTTCTTCGCTTGTCGATCCAGGCTTTACGGCTTCTATGGAAGAAAGTTTGGATGGAATCGCAGCGGGCGAAGTAGAGTGGTTGCCTTATCTCAAGAAATTCTATCTTGGAAAATCAGGTCTTCAGACTCAGGTCGAAGAAAAAGATAAAGTCATCGACCCTGAAGCTTCGCGTACGTTGATGATCGATAAAAAATTAGGAGCAGCCATTAAAATTGGTCGCTTTGGCCCGTATGTTGAAAAAGGTGAGTTAAGTGCAAGTCTTCCGGTAGATCTTGCTCCTGCGGATATTTCAGAAGAAAAAATTAACGAAATTCTTCAAAGGGCAAAAGATGGTCCGCAAAGTATGGGCAAAGATCCTAAAACTGGGCTTGATATTTATGCTCTTCAGGGACGTTTTGGTCCGTATGTTCAGTTGGGTGAGATGAAAGAGGGCGAGGAAAAACCTCGTAGGGCCTCTATTCCAAAAGAACTTCCGGCTCATGAATTGACCCTCGAAAAGGCGCTTGAGTTGCTTTCTCTTCCTCGTGAATTGGGTCTGCATCCTGAAACTAAAAAACCTGTTGTGGCAAATTTAGGCCGTTTTGGACCTTATTTGATTTACGATGGAGAATTTCGCTCTCTTAAAAAAGACGACAATGTTTACAAAATTGACCTCGCTAGAGCTTTAGAGATTTTGGCTGAACCCAAGGTGGGGCGCTCAACAAAGATATTGAAGGAATTGGGCCAAGACCCTAAAACTAAAAAGAAAATTCAACTTTTGCAGGGGCGTTTTGGAGCTTATGCGAAGATTGGAATGATGAATTTATCACTTCCCAAGGGCTTAGACGCTGAGAAGGCAACAATTGAGGACATCCTCAAAATTCGAGACGAGAAGAAATCCAGTAAGAAGTAAGGCTTTTAGCTTCTAAAAAAGCATTTATTAAACAAGAAATAAATGCTACCGTGCGTCAGTGTTTTGAGTCTTCTCAAATACGCTGTGGTCGCATAATGAAAATAACGAAATCGTCACTTTTATTTATATTTTTTTCAACTTTTCAGATTGAAGCAAGTCTCACTTGCTATGAGCTTTTAAAAGAAAAACATGAAATCGCTAGGTATTTTGATGAGAATGTATTGTCAAAAGTAAATGGCTTTTCGAGTTCCTCTTCTCGGGGTACCTTGCCAAGGTCGCTCATAAATTACTCAATGCTCAATTACATTATTGAGCAGGTTCAGAGGAGTCCTCGCTTCGAAGTTAAAGAGCATGCTAAAGAAGCTCTCTTTCAGGCAAATCCCTCTTCTCAAGAAGATCTCGTGAGAGATTCTGTCAGACTTGCTCACTCGAAATCTCAATACATAGAAATGGGTGATGAAAATTTCTTTCGTTTTTTACCTCGTGAGCTTTCTAAAGGCCCTTTACTTTTCGAACTCAAAAAAGCGATTGAGCAGAGACGATTCAGTATTCGTGAGGTTCGTTATAATCGTCGCGATAGTCGATTGCCTGAACTTGTAGGAGAAGTGACTCTTTCTGCTGAGGGGAATGTCTATACTTTTCGATTTGCAGTTGTTATCCCTCAAAACCAAGCAGAACTTCCCATTTTGAGTTTATTTTCTCCAAGGATTGATTCGTTCACGCAAGGTAACCTTATTTGTGTCTATCGTTCTTGTCGTTTTCAAGAGCATTTGGTGATCACAGATTGGGAAAGGGGCATTCCAAAAAGCGCTTCAGTCATTGAAAATTCTGCTGTCCTTGTAAAAGAAAAGCTTTCTAGATCCGTTGATGAACTTTTGAAAAGTAGCGAAGAAGATAGCGTATTCTTGAAAAGATTTTTTTATAGAATTCAAGGCATTCAAGAAAATTATGATTGGAAATTAGTTGTTTCAAATAATAATCCACTGAAA
>JBILWH010000009.1:0-15416 GCA_044370015.1 Bdellovibrionota bacterium
TCTTTGAACAGGCTTTCAATCCTTGTTTTTTCTTGAAGGCTTAAAGCTTCGATCACAAGAAAAATTATAGGGTGCTTTCAAGTGGCTGGCTAGAATCTGTTGTGCTAATTTGATCTCCGCTGCTAAGCGCGCAATTGATCGAGCGCGGTACTCTTGCCCGGGTGGTGGAATTGGCAGACACGCAGGTCTCAGAAGCCTGTCCTCGAAAGGGGGTGCTGGTTCAAGTCCAGTCTCGGGCACCAAATTATTTTCTTAAAACTTTTTAATCACAAATCTTACTTTAGAGTCTTTATCTGCCGAAAAAGTTGTGTTAGGTTAAATCCTGGCAAATTTTTTTCTAGCCTTTGGGCTTTTGCTATGCACAACTGGATTTTCAACTACTCTAACGAGCGATAAAACATCACTTTCTGATCTTCAATCCTTTGTAAGTAAATATCCAAACGTAGAAACACTCCTAGACGACAGCGATGGACTAAGCCAGTACCGCGAGCTCCTTAAATCTTACATGGGATACAAGAGCGATGAGTTTGATCCCATATTCGACAAAACCATAGAGCAAATGCGCATACTCGTTAAAGCGGTTCCCAACTTTGCAGACCAGATATGGAAGAACCAAGCTGCAGGAGAAGATGTTATCAATATTCAAGCCTCTTCTGTTGCTCGTAGTGGGATAGAAACAAAACTCACAGTGCTCGAAGAGCGCATTGCGGAACAAAGAAAAATTTACGAAAAAGAGGCTCAAGATATTTTACAACTCCCGCTTGATGAGCAAACAAAAAAAGCTCAAGAACTTGCAGACACTGCGCGAGCTCAATTGGCTGCGATTGAAGACCACTATCCAGATTCAATCAAAAACCCTTCGAGAAGCAAGCTTACCAGCGCAGGTAAAGATAGCGATCTTGTTCAAGAAAGAAAAAAATTGGCTCAAGAAAGAAAAGGCTTCTTTCAAGATAACCCTGAGCTACGAACTCTTGTCGCTTTTATAAAATATAAACTAACGAGCCAGGAATCTTGGCTTGATCGCTACCGAAGCCCCTTTGCAGAAGATTCTCTAAAAGCACTCGCTGACTTAAGTAGACTAGAAAACATTGATGCGGAGTTAGGTGAACTCAAAGTAGACCCCCTCATCAGAGCAAACATAAAATATTTATCCAAAGACGAACTACACGAATTGCAAACAAGCGAGTTTGAAGCCGCAAAAAACATAAAAAAACAAATCAATAAAATACAAGAACCAAGATTGGATCCTGAAGTTGAAGCAGAACTTGTCCGAGTACAACAAGAAAACCCTCATCTTAATAATGCACAAGCACTGCTTCCAAAGCTTTCTCCCAAATCTCAAAAAGCACTTCGAGAAAATATGGAAAAAACAGAGTCATCTTATTCACAAAAAAAACAAGCTTGGCAAAGCCTCCAGGGTGCTTACCAAATAGAAGTTGTGGATTTGCCTGAACAAGGAAAGTTTTTTTTGAGAGATCAAAACTCAAAAGACATTGCTCTTCGCCCAGTAAGAGCTTTTCATGCCGCTTTTACAGGCCACTATACAAGAGAATGTGTTGGCGGTGCAGGTTGCGAGAGACTCACTCCAAGAAGATGGGCGTTGAGTGCTCTCAATGGCGTGAGAACCTATATGGCTGAAAAAGGAGGCACTTTTGATGGGGCACTCAGGTTGATTCGAGTGGAATCTCCAGTTGGTTCTGGCAAGTACTACGACGATGTAGATGCGATGTTGAAATCCATAGATGCCAGCTCAGAAATAAAATCACAAGTGACCGGACAAACAGCTAAGTATCCCATGTTTGATTCCATACTTGATCACTTAAAACCCAGTGAAGGCTCATTAGGATTTATTGCAGGTGATGGTCGTGCAATCAGCCAAAACACAGGACTTGCTGCCGTTTACGAAAAATCACCGAGCGTCATTGCATCTGAGAATATCGAAAAAATAAGCATTAGCCCCATAGATCATCAAATGGAAAAAGCAATTAATGAAATTTTTACGGACCGCGCATTTGGATACAATCCAGGAGGAATGGTCTATGAAGCGATGGCCAACGATGGGAGCACTATTTATTTACTTAAACCCAGAAAAGATAGAAAAAAATATACAAAAGCAGAGCTAGAAGAAATGCTTTTTAATGAAGTGTTAAATTCGCTTAACCAAAGTAGTCAAATCGACATTTCACAAAACCCTGCTTGGTCCTTAGCTGTTGAGAACGATATAAAATTAAAAGACCACAGTTATTATTTGAATCTAAAAAATATCGATCGAGAGACTTTAATGGAATTTATTAAAGCATGTGAAAAGACAAACGCTCTCAAAGGACTATCCAATCTTGCTGAATACGGACATGAAGCACTCAAGGCCCACCCAGAGACTTTAATGGAATTTATTAAAGCATGTGAAAAGACAAACGCTCTCAAAGGACTATCCAATCTTGCTGAATACGGACATGAAGCACTCAAGGCCCACCCAGAGGCTTTAATGGAATTTATTAAAGTAAGTGAAAAGACAAACGCTCTCAATGCGCTAGCCAATCTTGCTGAATACGGACATGAAGCACTCAAGGCCCACCCAGAGGCTATGGCTGCCTTCAAGGATGCATTTCCTAGAGCCATTCGAGCTGCTGGCGATAGAGGCGATCTCAATGCGCTAGCCAATCTTGCTAATCAACATGAAGTATTTGAGAACCACCCAGAGGCTAAGGCTGCCTTCAAGGATGCATTTCCTAGAGCCATTCGAGCTGCTGGCGATAGAGGCGATTTCGATGCGCTAGCCAATCTTGCTCGTTATGGGTATGAAGCACTCAAGGCCCACCCAGAGGCTATGTCTGCCTTCAAGGATGCACTTCCTAGAGCCATTCGAGCTGCTGGAGATAGACGCAATCTCTATGCGCTAGTCGATCTTGCTCGTTATGGGTATGAAGCACTCAAGGCCCACCCAGAGGCTATGTCTGCCTTCAAGGATGCACTTCCTAGAGCCATTCGAGCTGCTGGAGATAGAGGCGATCTCAATGCGCTAAACACTCTTGCTGAATACGGACATGAAGCACTCAAGGACCACCCAGAGGCTTTAATGGAATTTATTAAAGCATGTGAAAAGACAAACGCTATCTATGCGCTAAGGGATCTTGCTAGACACGGACATGAAGCACTCAAGGCCCACCCAGAGGCTTTAATGGAATTTATTAAAGCATGTGAAAAGACAAACGCTCTCGGTGCGCTATCCAATCTTGCTAAATACGGACATGAAGCACTCAATGCCCACCCAGAGGCTTTACTCGCTTTGCTAGAAACTCTCGCACGCAATCCTCAGCTGCAAGAATATGACTATAGAGAAGCAGTCCAAAATACGAACAAGTTCCTAGAAAAGGAATTTAATAACAACGAAAAATTATCTGAGCTGTTCTTGAGTTCCAAAAATGGTAAAGAAGTTTTGTCGCTTCTTGCTAAAAATAAAAACTTTCCAACCATCAACAATTGGCTTGCTCGTACAAAAGAAGCTCTGCCAGCAGAAACACTTTCACTCATCCAAGACACTGATGCTCACCAAAGAGAAGCTCGCAAAAGTTTAGCCACTTCTTCTAATGCTAGTAACTCCGGCAATTCCGTGGATAAATGCCTGCGCTTTTTGCGACTCGTTTTTTTGAAGTATTCGGGTAGGTAGCTGAGAGTGTATGAGTAGGATTGATAGAGTAGGGATCGTTACTCTTTATCCTTTAAGTGGACCAGGTGTTGTGAGCTTTTAGAGTTTATTTTCTAACTGTCTTTTCAAAAATAAGGTCTGCGAATTCACCCTCTGATTTTTGAATGTCGGGCGTTTCACTCACGTAGACATTCGCATCGATTTCAGAAATAAGGTTACCTTCTTTGTCGATATTGAACAAAAGGTCTGCTTTTGCATAAGCAAAGTAATCGTTGCCCTTTTGAAAGATTTCTTGTCGAGCAAAGGTTAGCGCAATTCTTTTTTCGCCATTTCGGTAAGCCATTTGAATGTCACCAAAAATAAGTTGGGGAATGTCGTTTGAGTCGACCCTGACGCTTACTTGATTTGTGTATACTTTTTCAACAAAGACGCTTTTCACGCAAAACTTTTGAGGGATTCGAGTTTCTTTTAGCAAAGAATCCCACCTGTCATTTTTGGTGAGTTCAAAACAGGTTTCTGAGGGAAGCTTTTTAAAGCTCAATTTAGAATCGATTCTCTTTCCAAGAGCGTGGCTGTTATTTAAAATAAGAAAGGAAAGGGCAATTACAGATAAGCTCTTGATATTTAATGGAAATATAAAGTGTCTCAAAGTTGTAACATTATGCGTCAAAACTCTAATTAAGTCAAGACTTTTTTTGGCATTTGACGGCCTACAGTCCAAAGATTATTATGCACGGAGTCAATTTATAAATGGTTTATCAATCAAGGCTAAAGGTTTTCTTATTTTTTATTAGTTATTTGTATCCCGTTGAAACGCTCTTTGCGGGTCAGCGATGCGCCGAAATACTTTCTCAAATTAATAATAACCATGAAATTCACGAATCAAAATTCGTAAAAGCCTTTCGCTCATCCCAATCACTTCTTATTTTTAATCGAGCTCCTCGAAAAGTTGGAACCGCTAAAGGTGCTTTCATTGCAAGCAATGAATACGATGTTTTTAAAGTTCCGGCTGTTCTTCCTCAGCGAGATATTTTTGTGGGCATTGGTAATAATGCTTCGTGGGATTTGGCTCTTCGAAGTGGGGCTCGAAAGCTTTTGATGTTCGATATTAACTATGAGCCGCTTTTGATGCAGCGATATTTTTTTCGAACACTGTTTGAGATTTCAGAGAGTCCGGTTGATTTTTATCGTTACTTGTTTTTGATTCCATCTGAGGAGGTTCAGCATTTGAGATCTTTTAAAGATCTTGCAGAATATGATTGGAATTTGTTTTTAAAAAATAAAGAAGCTTCCGTGCAAAGGGTTGGTTCTTACGTCAGCTCGAGAAAAGAAGTCATTCAAGAAATTTACGCAAAAATAAAACAAAAATCCGTTGATCCTGAAAAGAAAATCGTTCTTGAGTTTTTAAAAGTTTTTTATCGCGAGCCTTTTACTCAATCCTCAGCTTTGTTTCAGTTTGCCATGAACTCTTCACTTATGGAGATTCAGAGATCTTTTAGAATGAGATATTTTCCACCTTATGTTCAAGATTACTTTCAGTTACCAAATGGGTCGCTGGAAAAGCTTTACCAAAAAAATCCCACGTTTATTTCTGACGTGCAAAATTTTCATCGAATGAAGCATCTTATGTTAACAGCTGATTATATTCAGCTTCCCTTGAAGTCTCCAATATGGGAGTACGTGGCTCGAGTGGCCACTGGCCAGGCTAATGGAGTCACTGTTTTTTCGTCTAACATAATTGAAACGAATCTATCATCTAAAAGCAAAGAAGAGTTGAGGCATGATTTTAAACAAAGCCTAACAGATCATTTTTCTAAATTTTTAAAACCTGTTTTTTACGTCGAAACATTCGGAAATGACGCACACCATGAGTACGAATACGTGGAGCTTCCACGGGCTCCCTAGCTGTATCTTTTGCAGCTGATCATTCTTGTTTGGCAATTATGTGAAATCTTGATTAAATAAGATCTTATGAACGCACAATCGTTAAAGCTTGCTCTTCAAAAATTTTCGCTCTTTGCATTAGTCTCTTTGGCTTTGAGTTCTTGTGGGGTTCAGTCCATTCCACGACAAAATAACGAAGTGGATGCCACTTGGTCCGAGGTTCTTAACCAGTATCAAAGACGAACTGATTTGATTCCTAATCTGGTAAACACCGTGAAGGGTTATGCCAAGCATGAGAAAGAAACTCTTGAGAATGTTGTAAAGGCTCGTGCTCAAGCGACTCAAACAAAGTTTGAAGCGAAAGATCTCACTCAAGAAAATTTAAATAAATTTCAATCTGCCCAAGGGGAATTGTCGGGAGCTTTGTCTCGTTTGTTGGTCGTTGCAGAAAGATATCCTGATCTTAAGGCGAATGAAAATTTTCGCGATCTTCAGGTGCAGCTCGAAGGAACAGAAAATCGTATTACAGTTTCTCGCAACGCCTACATTCAAGCTGTAAAAGAATTTAATAATTTAGTAGGAGTCTTTCCCACAAACTTAACAAATAATTTGTTTTTTCATTACGAAAAAAAGCCCCAGTTTACAGTTGCCGAAGAAGTGAAAAAAGCTCCTGAGGTTAAGTTTTGAAGCTTTGTTTAAGCTTTGCATCGTTGCGTAAATTTGTTGTTGTTTCTTTTTTTGTCTTTTCATTTTTGTTTTCTCCACTTTTTTTAGCGGCTAAGGAAGTGCCCTATCTAAGTGGCCCTGTGATTGACGAAGCTCATTTGCTAAAAGCTAACGAAAAATCTGAGCTTGAGGCCTATATCCGTCAACAGCAGGATTTGATGCAGCTTCAAGTATGGATAATTTCTTCTCTTGAGGGAGATAGCATTGAGAGGTTGAGTCTTGCTGCCGCACAAAAATGGCAACTAGGACGTGAGAAAAAAAACAATGGCCTGCTGCTGACCATCGCCGTTCAAGATCGTCGAATGCGTTTTGAAGTAGGACGTGGGCTAGAGGGAAGTCTCCCGGATATTTTAGCCGCTAGAATTTTAGATTATGTCATTCGACCGGCATTCAGAGCGGGTCGTTTTTATGAAGGGATTCGCTCAGCACTTGAGAAAGCGGTGACGTTAGTCAATGGTGGCGAGGATGCCGCAAAATTAAGAGAAGGTTTAAGTCGTCAAGGAAAAGGCCAGCAGCTTAATGTCCGAGGTCTTGTTATTGTGCTTTTGTTTCTTGCTTTGATTCTTATCATTCAAGCTCCTTCTAGGCGTCGATTTGCTGTTGGAACTTATTGGGGCGGCGGTGGAGGCGGCTGGGGTACTGGTGGCGGAAGCGGTTGGGGTGGAGGCGGCGGCTGGAGCGGCGGCGGTGGCTCTTTTGGTGGAGGAGGCTCGAGTAGTTCATGGTAAATAAAATTACAGAAACTTTTGAAAAAAAACTTCAAGTTGCCATCGATGAAATTGAGTCTCAAAGTCACATCGAAATCGTTCCTGTTATTAGCAAGAGAGCTTCAAACTATTATGCGTGGTCTTTGGTTTTTGGGCTTATCACTTCGTTTACGCTTCTTTTAATTGTAAAATTTTTCTTTTGGAATTTTTGGCATAGTTTATCTTTTGTTTATGATCTTCCTATTTTTATTTTGCTCGGTTATTTTTTTGCTTATTTAATTCGTCAAAGCCCTTTATTCCGCTTTTTTGTTCCTCGTAATTTGCAGCAACAGCGAGTCGTTACCCAATCTGAGGCTTATTTTGCCACTGAGAGAGTTTTTGATACAAAAAATCGATTGGGGATTTTAATTTGTGTGTTTGAGTTTGAACAAATGGCCTTGGTTTTTGCTGATAAGGGTTTTGATGGGATAGTCGAGAATGATTTTTGGAAAAATCTGGGCGTCACTCTTGCAAAAAACTTTGATGCTCATAATCCTGGCGAAGAGTTTATTGAAGCCTTATTGGAAATAAAAAACAAAATACTTCCACATTTTGATTCTGTTGAGGATGCTCACACGAATGAGATTCCTGATCATTTAAGAAAAAAGTAATTAGAAGGTTAGTGAGAATTGTTTTTGTATCAATTCTTTTCTTCTGTTCCATATTGCATGGATCCACAATAGCGGAAGCCATAGAAGTGATATTCTATATAAACTTAATCTATCTTCTGATTGTGTTGAAATGAATGTAAAAAATAACAAGCCAGTTAAAAGTTTTAATTCTGGAAATAAAAAATGAAATCGGCTCATTAAGCGAATCTTCTTAAAAGTAGACCATAAAAAACAAAAATAAAGAATTACACCTGTTAATCCAAGCTCAGCATAAAATTGAAGAACTTGATTGTGTGCATGGCTTGCACTGAAACCTGTTTCGGTTTTAGCTAGATCTTGATCTAAAGTTTTTGTCTTGTTAATAGAGTTTTGAAATGAATTTGCGTCATCAAGTTGCTTAAAGTAACTTCCCGCTCCAAATCCTATTAATGTTTTATATCCGGAAACATTATATAGAATGCTGGAGTAAACTTTGTCTCGTCCCGTAAGGGTTGAATCTTTTCCTAAAACTTCAAATAAAGAGTTTGGTAGCATTGAGCTAAACATAGTTAAAAAAAACATAGCCACATAAACTGTAGCTAGCAGGGAAGGTCGAAGGACTTTTTTTTTGATTTTCCAAAAGAAAGGAATAACTGTTATGGTTATAGCCAAACTAGCAAAAGCAGTCGCTGATTGAGCCTTAATCATTAGACATACAGCAAGGATAATTATAATATATTTTATAAGCCATGATAATTTTGAATTTTGAAATAAAAAGAAAATAGCTGCAAAAGCAGAAACATATCCCAAGTTATTTTTATGATTAAAAATTCCTAACCAGGCCTCTCCAGAGACAGCATTGTTTGTATTTAAATTTAAAACACTGACGATCAGCGATGATATCAATAAAAAAACTAGACTAATATTTAGAGCTTTTGTGATTACTGAGCTTTTATTGTAATTCAAAACAAAAAGGGCTGTAAAAGAGTAAAAAATAAAAATAATTGTCTTTGTAGATGTATAAATTGGGTCTTGTGACCAAAGTGTAGAGAAAAAAGCTAATATAGCCAAAAAAACAAAAAACTTATTTTCAATTAAAATTGAAACAGATTTCTTGAAATCAAAAAAAATTTTCATTTTAAAAATCAAGTAACATGTAATAAAAAAAATAGAACCGTAGCTTTTTAAAATAATGTCGCGTAGATATTGAATTTGATAATTTTTAAATATTGGATAAACTGCCATAAAACCCATAAAAAACAAAGCAAGATATCTTGTTCGTCCTAGGGATATAAAGAACATCGCTAAAATCAAAGAGAGTAAGATTGAGATAAGCAACATAAGCCAATTTTAGCTTCTGAATGGAATGAAGGTGCAATGCCTTTTTGACAGTTAAAAAACTATTTACGAGGAGCTGCTGGTGCAGTTTCTACAGGAGCAGAAGTAGGTGCCGCAGGAACAGTTGTTTGAGCAGGTTGCGCGTTGACTTTTGTATCAACAATCACTGATTCGCCTGCTTCTTGAATTCTAAACCAAGACAAGAACAAGCAGCTTGCCGCTAAGAATAAAGAACACCACATAGTGGCTTTAAAAAGAAAATTTGTTCCGCCGCTACTTCCAAACACGCCTTGATTGCTTGCGCTAAAAAAGCTTCCGCCCTTAGAGGGTTGCAAAAGAACAAGAGTGATAACGAGAATACTAACCAAAACTTGAAGAACGGTGACAAGAGTTAACATTTTTTAGAAGCCTCCACGGCCCATGGATCCAACAACAAGAAAAGCTAAGAAACCCAATAAAACAACACCAAGGGTAAATACAGGAGTAACCATGTTCACCCTCTTAGGTAAGCGATCTTAAAGGTCGAGTCAAACACGCAAGCAGGTCACGGTAGCTTTTAGGCTCTAGAGATGCGCCGCCCACAAGTGCTCCGTTCACACGCGGGATGCTTGAGATCGCACCCAAATTATCGGGCTTCACCGATCCGCCGTAAAGAATAGAAAGATCAAAGCCCGCTTTCGAGCAAAGTTTGTAAATAAAATCATGACTTGCAGCGATTTCTTCATTCGTTGCACTTACCCCTGTTCCTATGGCCCAAACAGGTTCGTAAGCGAGAACAAGTTGCTTTTGAAGCGTCTCTTTGTTGAAAGCATCGGCAATTTTAAAAAGGGGCAGGAGCTGCGCCTCGATCACTTTTTCGAAGCGCCCTTGTTTGCGCTCTTCTAAATTTTCTCCGATGCAAAAAAGAATTTTAAGCCCATGCTCGAGGCCAATCTTGCAACGTTCGGCGGCTGTTTCGTTTGTTTCTCCAAAGAATTGCCGACGTTCGCTGTGCGCGACGATACTGCCCTTGACTCCCAACTCCAAAAGTTGTTTTACGCTTGTTTCACCCGTGAGAGCACCCTCAAGTTTATAGGCAAGGTTCTGGCTTAAGATACCGATCTTGTTGCCTTTTTCTTGGCTCTTGCGACAAGCGGTTTCAAGGAGCGATGGGCTAGGAGCCACATAGCATTCGTGTCCGGTGGGATCGATGTCTGCCAAGGAATCAAAAAAAGTTTCAACATCTTTTCTCGTTTTGTAGAGTTTCCAGTTACCTGCCAGTATCGCCATGTTTTCTCCTTCGCTTTTTTTGTATTTTTGAGAAATAAATTTTATCGCGGAACTCGTTTGAGTGATTCGATTCCTGGCATTGCTTTGCCTTCGATCATTTCAAGACTTGCTCCACCACCTGTTGAAATGTGCGTGAAGTGTTGATCCAAGCCACTCGTGTTCAGCGCGGCAACACTGTCGCCGCCTCCGCAAACCTTTACACAGTTGGGAAGATCAGCAATCGCTTGAGCCAAGCTCATTGTGCCTTTGTCGAAAGGTTTTTGCTCAAACACGCCCATAGGGCCGTTCCAGAAAAGACATTTTGTACCTGCTAATTCGCGAGTGTAGAGCTCAATTGTTTTAGGTCCGATATCAAGACCCATCCATCCTTTGGGAATGTGTGCGTTTTCTGAATCTTTGACTTCATGAGGAGGATCAAAGCTTGTTGCCATTTTATGATCAACAGGCAAAAGAATCTGACATTTTGCTTCTTTCGCGCGAGCCATGATTTTTCCAGCAAGAGTCACTTTATCAAGCTCCACAAGACTTGAGCCCACATCCACCTGCAAAGCGCGCAAGAATGTATAAGCCATCGCACCGCCGATGATGATTTTGGAACTCTTAACAAGCAGTGCTTCGATGACTCCCACTTTGTCAGAAACTTTTGATCCACCCAAGACCGCCACAAAAGGACGATCAGGATTGTGAATCACGCGGCCTAGTTCAGAAATTTCTTTTTCCAAAAGAAAGCCCGCATATTTATCTTGTAAGAGTCCGGGCAAAGCAGACACGCTTGCGTGAGCGCGATGGCAAGTGCCAAAAGCGTCGTTCACGTAAGCATCGGCCAGGGCAGAAAGTTTCACCGCAAATTCATTTTCGTTGCTTTCTTCGCCTGCATAGTAACGAAGATTTTCGAGCAACATGATTTGTCCATCACGCAGTTCTTTGCTTTGTTTTAAGACAGGGTAGCCTGTTGCTTCGTGAGCAAAAATCACATCGCATTTTAATTTTTCACCAAGCAAAGTTGCCACGGGTTCCATTGAAAAAGCGGCTTCGGGTTTGCCCTTGGGTCTTCCCAAGTGAGAAGCGATAATGAGTCGCGCGCCTTTTTCACGAAGAAAATTAATGGTGGGAAGAGCCGCGGTGATGCGCGTGTCGTCTGTGACTTTTCCATTCTTAAGGGGCACGTTAAAATCAACGCGCAAAAAAACACGTTTGTTTTTGAAGTCACCTTGAGAAATGCTTTTGATTAACTGACCGCCAGGATAGTCTGAGAGCGAAGCTTTCATGACAATCCCTTAGAGAGTTTTTTCGCCGATGTATTTGCACAGGTCGAGCATGCGGTTTGAAAAACCGTGTTCGTTGTCGTACCAAGAGCAAATCTTCGCCATGTTTCCTTTGCCTTTTTCGTTGCCACCAATAACATAAGTCAAATCAGCATCAACTATAGAGCTGTGTGAGTCACCCAAAAAGTCGTTGCTCACGAGAGGTTCTTTTGAAACCGCCATGATGCCTTTGAGTTTGCCTTCAGCAGCTTTTGAAAGAGCATTGATGATGTCTTCCTTGGAAACTTCTTTTTTCAAAGTCACAACAAGGTCAGTGAAAGAAACATCGGGAGTCGGCACGCGTACAGCAAGGCCATCGAGTTTGCCTTTGAGCGCGGGGATTACTTCGCCCACGGCTTTTGCCGCACCTGTTGAAGTGGGCACCATGTTGATGGCAGCCGCACGAGCACGACGAGGGTCGCTGTGAGCTGCATCGAGCAAGCGTTGGTCGTTTGTATAGCTATGAATAGTGGTCATGAGTCCGTGCAAGATTTCGAAATTTTCATGAAGAACACTTGCAAAAGGAGCCAAGCAGTTTGTGGTGCAAGAAGCGTTACTTAAAACGAAATCTGTCGCAGGGTTAAATTCAGTGTGATTCACGCCCATGACGATTGTGCGGTCGACGTTTGTTCCAGGAGCAGAAATAATCACGCGTTTTGCGCCGGCTTTGAGGTGAAGACTCGCTTTTTCTTTGTTTGTGTAAAATCCAGAACATTCCAAAACGATGTCTACGCCGAGTTCTTTCCAAGGAGCTTCCGCAGGGTTTGCTGTTCCACAATATTTGATTTTTTTGCCGTTGATTGTGATGCTGCCTTTTTCGCCGATAACTGTTCCTTTGAATCTTCTGTGAACGGAGTCATATTTAAATCCGAAGGCTGCGTCCTCGGCACTTGTGAGATCGTTGATCGCCACAAGCTCGATATGCTTATGAAGAGCTTCATTTTCGAAATAAGCTCGAGTTACTAAACGTCCAATTCTTCCAAATCCATTGATTGCGATTTTCATGGGCTAGACGTTAATCGATTTTCTGTTTTTAAAAAAGATACAAAATCACTGTTTTGGAGCGGGCATAGAAGCTGGGCCTTTGCCTTGCTTTTTGGCCGCTTCTTTGCGAGTCCATTCAATTTTAGCAAGAGAAATGTCTCGGTTGCGGTCTCCGCGCAGAACTCGTGCAGCTCTTTCAAAAATCGTAAGGAGTTTATTTGTATTGTTATTTCTAAGGTTCATCCCAACATTTGTGACGGGATCGGGTTCGCCACGCATTTTTTTGAGATTGTCTAAGTCTGCGTTGTTGGCCAGAGGGTTTGAATTAAAATCAAAGCCGCCTCCACCACCTTTTGAGCCAGCATCGGAGCCATCTTTGTTGAGTCCAACATAGTCTCCGCCTCCTCCTGAATCAGCGAGGCCATCTGAAGAGATTCCTGATCCACTGGGATCAAAAGCTCCAGCTGCAGATAATTGGTTAAAAGAATTCGCGGCATCTTTGGCTTTGTCGTAGTTTTCATTAAGTTTTGCCAGAGCATCGTCTAGGGTTGTTGTGTCAGAAGGATTGGATTTGGCTGCTTGGCGCATCAATTCTTCTATTTCTTCTTTCGGGGGGAGTTGAAGGCTGGGTTGGTTGCAGGAGGCATCATTGCATTTGCAGATTTGAGGAATTTCTTTGCATTTATCAGGGATGTTGGGTTTGGTTCCATCGGGATTTGTCGGTACAGTTGTATTCAATCCACCAGTCGTAGTTTTATCAAAGTTTAGTCCACCACCGGGGCTTGTCTGTTTATCGTTTTCATGGTTTTGCATCATTGCTAGGGCGCCGCCGATTATTGATAGGATTCCTCCCGTCGTCCATGCGTAGCCTGGCTTACAAGAGGCTTGTCCTCCTGGAGTTTTACATACACTGAGCATGCCTAACCCTTTGTTAAGCGTGATTCCTCCTGCAATAACTAAAACTCCACCAAGCATGGTACCTGCACTGCCAGCAGAAGAGTTAGCTTGATTGGAACTCGTTAAAAAAGAAAAGCTCAAAAGAAGAGCCAGTAATTTCGTAAAGCTATTTTTTTTGTAAAGCATTCATATTTAGTTTAACTGAGTTCTTTTTATTTTTAAGAGCTTTTTTTCGAACCCATTCATTTTTTGCCAAGACAAGGTCTCGGTTGTTTTTTCCGCGAAGAGCGCGAGTTAATCGCTCAAAAATTGTAAGCGCTTTGCCACTTTTATCAATTGCATTCATACCCATGAGTAAAACTTTGCCTTGTTCTCCACGTTGTTTTGCAAGGGCATCGATCATGGGTTCTGTTTTAAAATCATCTTCATCCAAATCATCACCACCACTTCTTTTGCCGGATGCTGAACCTAAACCCACTCCAGCAGCGTCTGTATTGCCGTTTTCAGAAGAGTCACCTGAGTCATCCCCAGTGCTGGCTAGGCCTCCACCGGCTGGATCAAAGGCACCTGCCGTGGAGAGTTGATTAAATTTACCTACTCCATCGCGGGCCGTGTCGTAATTTTCATTTAATTTAGCAAGAGCATCTTCAAGTGAAGTGCCATCTGGCATTGTTCCAGAGCGAATGAGTTTTTCAAGCTCTTCTTTTGGGGGAAGAGTTAGTTGTGGTTGGGAGCAAGCAGTGTCATTGCACGTGCATGTACTGGGAGCTTCTCTGCATTTTTCTGCGATATTCACATTGGGAACTCCATCGGGAATGTTTGGAATGCCGCTGTTAAGTCCACCAGCGGTGATTCCTCCAAGATTGATTCCTTTAGGAGCTGTTTCTGATGCTGCCTGAGAATTTTGATTCATTGCCATTATACCCCCAGCAATGGCGAGTACGTCTAAAGGAATTTTCCAGCAAAGTGTTCCAGCTGAGCCTGTGCACTTTGCAATAGAGACCCCAAGGGAGACTGTTCCAATTCCTATGAGTACTCCACCCAACATTTTTCCTGATTTGGCTTTTCCGTGTCCGCCCCCACCACCACCTCCTCCTTCGGGTGCTCCCGTAGCAGGCGAGGATGAAGCGGAAGATGTGGATGAAGTAGAGTTTAGCTCTGAGGCTGCAAAAAGTTGTGGGGATACAAAAGCCAAACATAGAATAAGGGGCAAAGAAAAAAAACGTAAAGCGTTTAAGGAATGCATTTCTCTTTTAGTCTAGCTGAGAAAGTTTAAAAATTTAAATTCGAGTGTCTGAAGTGTTAAATTTAAGCTTATTTGCCGCACTTATCTTAATTTTTGGAATATTTATCGAAGGAGTTTTCTGTTTGTTAAGAGCTGCTTTTCTTGACCATTCAATTTTTGCAAGAGTGAGATCTCGGTTTCGATCTCCACGGATCGCTCTGCTGACGCGTTCAAAGATTGTGAGGGATCGACCATTTGAATCTTCAGCGTTCATTCCGATGATTTTAACTCGAGGAGTTTCGCCACGGTTTTTCTTTAGAGCATTCAAATCGATATTTGAATTATAAGGGTTACTGTCAAAGGAATTTGTAGGGTCAAGTCCAACTTCAGATTCAGCTGTTCTTATTCCGTTGCCCTTGTTGAGACCTACGTCATCATTATTTGTTGATGAAAGACCATCTTGAGATGAGGCAATAAAAGGAGAGGAGTTAGCATCCAAATTTGAGGGGCCGCCTAATGCTTGCTGGTTGTAAGCGTCCACCGCATTTTTTGCTTTATCGTAATTGTCATTAAGCTTGGCAAGCGCTTCTTCGAGAGTCGTTCCATCAGGCGCGGTACCATTTTCAAAGCCACTTTGAACTAAACGTTGAAGATCTTCCTTCGGAGGAAATTGAAAGTTTGGATTTCCATTAGAATCGTTACCAAAAACAAGAGGTTTGTTGGGATCTGGAACAGTCACGCCAGGAGGAAGAGTGATGTTTGGGGTATTGAGACTTGGTACACCACTATAAGAAGAACCACCACCAG
>JBILWH010000098.1:0-5434 GCA_044370015.1 Bdellovibrionota bacterium
ACAGCGGAACAAAAACCAATTTCTTTCAAAAAAGCAGGGAAAGGGGAAGAAGTTGAAAATATATCAATACCCATTGCTGACTTCAAAATGTAAGTCAATACAAACATAATACAAAAAACACATAGTAAAACCCACATAAAAACACCCATGTAAACTAAAACCTGATTTCTTGTGGCAGGCGCTTGTCTTTGCTCATGCTGCGAATCAATAACTGAATCGTCATACTGAAGAGGACCCCGTGTATCTTTACCCAATAAAAAAACAATAAAAATCTTTTTTCTAAAACCCAAAGTCCAACGAGCATTTATCCAATATTTATCCGACTGAGCCATAAAAACTCCCCCCAGTCTAAATTATTGCAAAATTTTTGTTAAAGCCAAGTTTTAGGATCGTCAAAATTTGTATTAGGATCGATTTTAATCTCTCCACCTGCTGCAGCATCAGCATCATCACTTGCTGAGGCTTTCTTGGCAATTGCCGCAAGCTCTTCAGCAGAGAAGTTGTAACCTACTTCATCACGCATTTTTGCATTTTCAGCAGCGATTTTTTTAGCTTCAGGGTCTTTGACATCAATAGGACCCTGGCCCTTAGCCAACTGTTCAATAAATTCAGGAGATAGAGCCCAATCTTCTACATGATGAGTCTTTTGAAGTTTATAATCTAACTCCAAAGCAAGGCGAGGTGTGACCGTTTGGTATTCCTCTATAATTTTCTTACCCAAAGACTCCACCTGAATCTTTTTTTCTCCACAAGGAACCTTTGTTTTGGCCACTCCATGACCAATCATGATTCCATCTACATAAATATCGCTCTTACGATCATCGGTTTTAACAGAAACTTCGCATTTACCCTGCAAAAGATAAAGCTCAGGAAGTTTTTCGTGACCCGTACAAGCCGTGAGAACCAACAAAGCTGCTAATCGAAACCACATGAATACTTATTTAACCCAGGCTATAAAATGTCCCAAGTAAATTTTTCTTCATTTGTTACAAAAACCGCAAGCTCTTTGATTTCCTCATCCACGTTCATGTCAATTTGCTTATAGTTTTCACGCATTCGCCTTTTAGCTTGAAAAGCAAAGGTTTTAAGGATCGCCACCTCGTTTTTAGCCCCTTCTGTTCCCTTTTCCTCGAGAGCTTGTGAAACGCGACTTAACACACACGCTAAGACAAACATATCGCCCATAATCGCTGCCAAACGGGAAGTGGCAAATTGCTTACCGATAATATTTTTGCCGTGCTTTCTCAAAATTGTATCGACTGCTCGTACCAAAGACTGCATTTCTTCTTCAAAAAGAGTTGCTGTTGCATGAAGCGCCGGGTGAACTTTTGTAAAAGAAGGTCGTCCGTATTTTGTGCGAGTTGCCACATGCATTCGAGCATAGTCCTTGAGTACTCCAAAGCCTTTGATGGGGTCTTTAAAGACTCCCCCAATATTTCCCACTACTCCTTGCAATTCTTTCAGCTGATCAACGGCATCTTTCATCGCAGTCAACGCTACAAAAAGACTAAGGACTTCATTGGTTCCTTCAAAAATTCTATTTACTCGAGCATCCCGCATGAGCTGCTCATAGGGATACTCACTCATGAAACCATTGCCACCCGCTATTTGAAGGGCTTCATCGGTAGCTCTCCACAAAGCTTCAGAGGCAAAAATCTTGGAAATAGCCGCTTCAACCGCGTAGTCCTCGTAACCGACATCAATCAAACTTGAAACAATGGTCACAACAGATTCTGTTGCATAACAATCCACAACCATTTGTCCGATTTTCTTTTTCATCAATCCAAATTCAGAAATACTTTTTCCAAATTGCTTACGAATTTTGGCTTGCTTCGTGGAAAGAGCAATGCATTTTTTCATGACGCCCACACAACCACCACCCAATCCGCCCGTACGACCATGGTTTAAAATTCGAACGGCTGTTTTGAACCCCTTTCCTACTTCACCTAAGACATTTTCCTTGGGAACGCGCACATTTTCAAAATTCACTGTTGTTGTGGAGCTCGCTCGTAGGCCCATTTTGTCTTCGTGAGGGCCAGAGGTAACACCCTTCATGTCTCGGGTAACAATAAAACCAGTAATTTTTCCCTCAGTTGTATCGGTTGCTGCAAAAACAGTAAAAAAATCTGCAATCCCACCGTTTGTAATCCAAATTTTTTCACCGCTAAGAATCCAATCATCTCCATCACGTACAGCTTTTGTTTTGATGGATGCAGCATCCGAACCCGCACCGGCCTCTGTTAGGCAATACGCTGCGATCATCTCACCTGTTGCAAGCTTAGGAAGATATTTCTGTTTTTGCTCCTGAGTTCCAAAAAGCAACAGTCCTTTCATGCCAATACTGCTATGAGCCGCCATTGTAATGAGCAATGATCCATCATACTGAGCCAATTCGCTAATGAGTCTTTGATAGGCAATTGTACTCAAACCCATCCCGCCAAATTCTTCTGGAATAATCACTCCAAAGAGACCCATTTGCTTCATCTCTTCGATAATTTCCATGGGAAGTTCGCCTTTTTTATCCCACTTACGAAATTCACTTTGCTTTGATTTGAGCCAAGAAGAAATACTGTCATGGATGGTTTTTAAAATTTCTTTTTCACCCTCTTTTAACTTGGGATAAGGAAAAAGAATTTCTTCTTCAATCTCACCGATACACATTGAACGAACAAATGATGCGCTTAAATTTGCTGCCACACTTTTAAGATATGAGATGCCGCAACATTAAACAATTGCTTTTTAAGAAAAGAAATTTGATTCATTTACATTCTTAAAACACTTCACACTCTGTTAAGAATCTGACGCTTGTGTTATTTTTTGTATGTGCCAATAAAAGAAAAGCCTCGCTACCGTGGTTACACTAAGGCTCTCATCGGAGCGCTAGGCGTTATTTTGGTTTTTATTTTTACAAGCACTCTTTTAATCTTCTTACGTCTTATTTTTGCACCACGATATTGGCAAAACAAAATCATTAAAAAAAGCGCTGATCTTTTGAACTTTTTTCTTGGAATAAAAGTCGAAGTCTTAAATCATAAATTCTATAATTCTAATGAGCCCTGTTTGATTATCTCCAATCACTCGAGCTTAATTGATATTCCTATTACTTATGCGGCCACATCAGGCTGCCTACGAATGCTTGGAAAATTTGAACTTCTTTTAATTCCTTTTTTAGGCTGGGGAATGCTTGCTTCTCACTTCGTTGCGGTCAGACGTGGAAATCGTAGCTCAGGAGAAAAAGCCCTTAAAACAATCACTCAAAGGCTCAAGGATGGATTTCAATTTTACATGGCACCCGAGGGCACAAGAAGCCCACTGGGACACCTTCTTCCTTTTAAAACAGGCGTTTTTAGAATCGCTCAAAAAACAAAAGCTCCAATCATTGTTCTCGCTCTTGAAAAACCCTGGGAGATACTCCCCAAAGGTAAACTTTTACCTCTTTACGGAGGGGTAGTAAGGGCAACTTTTTTAGGAAAAGTTGATCCCGAATCCACCCCTAAAACCATAGAAGAGATGATCGAAGAGGCAAGAAGCCTCTTTTTAAAACACGGCTTAACCGAATCTTAACAATTCAATGTTTTCTTGACCAATCATTCTAAATTCTAAATTTTTTAGTAAAGCCCTCTCGTTTCAAAACCGAAGGATTAATTAGGAGACGTTATTTTTTGTGAGTAAATTACCTTCTTTGATTTCATTGATTGATGAGTGTGTAAAATCTTGTCCTCATACCCAAGTAAAATTTCAAGTTAGACAACTTGCCGCTCAAGAAAAAACTCGTCGTCTCTTGTACCGTCTCTACGATCGTGACCCCTATACTTTTTTTCATTGTTTCCGAGTCGCAGAACTTGTGCTTGCTCTAGGCATGGAACTAAATTTAGACCACGAAGAGTTAGCAGAAGCTACGCTGTGCGGACTGTTTCATGATATTGGAAAGATTTTTACTCCCGATCTGATTCTTAAAAAACCAGGTCGCTTGGATGCCGAAGAATTTCGCGTCATGCAACACCACCCCATTGATAGCCAAAAGCTTGTAGAAAGCATTAACTCACTCAAGCACATTGGAATCACTGTCCGAGCTCACCACGAAAGATGGGATGGCAAGGGTTATCCAGACCAACTTCAATTTGAAAAAATCCCCTTCTATGCTCGCTTAATTTTTATATGTGATACGTTTGATGCGATGACTTCTATGCGCACTTATCAAAAGAACAGAAATATTGATGAAGCGTACCAAGAACTTGAACGCTGCGCAGGATCCCAATTCGATCCCCAAGTTGTTCCGGCCTTTTTAGCCGCACATAAGAAACTAAGCGAAAGCAAAGTTTTACGCGAAACCTTGGCTGCTTAATTTTCTTCTCCTATACTTTCTCCTTATGATCTTTAAGAGATTTGTTAACTCCAAAAAACTTATTTCCATTGTTCTCTTAGGAGGACTTTTTTCATGCGCAACTCCCGGTGAAAAAACAGCAGCAGGCGCAGGCATTGGTGCAGGTGCGGGTGCTGCTTTGGGCGCTCTCTTTGGTTCCCAATCTGGCAATGCTGGTAAGGGAGCTCTTATTGGCGCAGGCATTGGTGCAGCACTTGGAGGAGTCATCGGAAATCGCCTCGATAAACAAGCGCGCGAACTTGAAAAAATTGCTGAGGTTAAAAGAACAGAAAACGGAATCATCGCCCGACTCAAAAGCGATATTCTTTTTAACTCTGGATCCTCGAGTTTAAAAAATACTACGATGAGCAATATTGACCAAATTGCTGTTATCCTCAAAAAATATCCTGAGAATAATATCGCGGTCATTGGTCACACGGATTCAGACGGGAGCGAAAGCTACAACCAAGCCCTTTCAGAGCGAAGAGCTCATGCCGTTTCAACTCGTTTGATTTCAAAAGGTGTCCCCAGTAAATATCTCAGTACCGAAGGCGCTGGCCAATCACAACCGATTGAAAGCAATAAAACTGCAGCTGGAAAAATGCGCAATCGTCGCGTAGAACTCGTCATCACCGTTGACCCTTCACGCGCTCCAAAGAGTTAATAAGTTTTTTTACAAGCTTTAAGGCTTCGCAACACTCATTTCGCGAAAACACTTTTCAAAAGAGGCATAATATTTTTTAATAATTTCCTCAGAAAGCTTTCGCGCGTCTTCCTCGCTGTAGACATGAGTCGACCTGTTTCTTGCCTCGATAATTTCTTTCCAGATATGATTCTCCGTAAACAAGCCACGCTTGAAGGCCTCTTCAAAAACCACTCTTGGGAAGGGTGCGGCGATGCCCTCTTCTTTCAAAAGCGACTGCAAGGTTTTCCAAGTAAGCTCATAAACTAATTCAAAATCTTTGATGATTCCCGACAAATCTCTTTTTTCGCGAATAGGTGCCGATACAGAATCCTTTAATGACTTAAGGGCTCTTTCTAAATTACCTTTATTTGTTCTGTAATCGCTCA
>JBILWH010000099.1:0-5410 GCA_044370015.1 Bdellovibrionota bacterium
AGTATTTCGCGAACGAGTCTAAGGACGTGGTTTCTTCCCTTTTCGGGAGGCAGACATTTTTCGACAGTTTGAGAAAATGTAAGAAGTCCAACTTTTTCTCCTATATCCTCAGCAGAGAGGGCGAGAGTTGCAGCTATTTCAGCAATTCGATAGGCGACGCTTCCTCCTATCGGTCCTCTTCTTGCAGAAGCGCTAACGTCTACAACAAGAAAATAGTTTTTATCACGTTCTTCTTCAAAAGTTTTTAAAACTGTCTCGTTGGCTTTTGCACTTGTTGTCCAGGATATATGTCTAATGTCATCTCCGTAAACATAAGGCCGAAACTCTCTAAACTGTAATCCAGAACCCTTGAACCGTGACTGAAATCCTCCAACAAGTCCTTTTTTTATGAGATGGTGATTTCGTATTTCAAGCTTTCGGATCTCTTTAAGAAATTCCTCAAAGGTCATGTGTTTAACTCCTTAAGGAGTTGGGAGCGCAGATAGAATTTTTGTAATGATTTGTTGAGCGGTAATTTCCTGAGCCTCTGCTTCAAAGGAAAGAAGAATCCTATGCCTTAGAACATCTGGCGCAACTGCCTTGATGTCGTCTGGCGTTACAAAAGCTCTTCCCTCCAAAAAAGCTTTGGCCCTTGAAGCTCTTGCCAAAGAAAGAGTTGCTCTTGGAGAAGCTCCAAATTGAATATATCTCTCTATTTCGCTTAGTTTTTTATTTGCTTTTGGTTCACGAGAGGCAAAAACAATTTCTATGATGTAGTCTTTGACTTTTGAATCAAGATAGATTTCGTTGCAGAGACTTCGCGCTTTAAGAATTTGGTTCGCGCCGGCTATAGGACGTAGTGTACCTTCTTTAGAGGAAGCTTGAGTTTCAAGAATTTTTAATTCCTCTGTTTTGTTTGGGTAGGGAATAAGAACTTTAAACATAAAGCGGTCCATTTGAGCTTCGGGTAGTCGATAGGTTCCTTCTTGTTCGATCGGATTTTGAGTTGCCAAAACAATAAAAGGCTCTTCAAGCTTGTAGGTTTCATCGCCAATCGTGACTTGTTTTTCAGCCATACATTCTAGGAGAGCTGATTGAACTTTTGCGGGTGCGCGATTGATTTCGTCAGCAAGAACAATGTTTGCAAATATGGGACCTTTTTTAGGAAAAAATTCTCCACTTTTAGGATTGAAAACCATTGTTCCTGTTAGATCGCTAGGTAAAAGATCAGGGGTAAATTGTAAGCGTTTAAAGTTAAGATCTATGAGATCGGCAAGGGTTTTGACAGCCAGAGTTTTAGCAAGTCCCGGGAGTCCTTCAAGAAGAACGTGGCCCCCTGTTAGAAGTCCCATGAGGATTCTTTCGATCATTTTTTTTTGCCCAATAATTACTTTGGAAATATCTGTTTCAAGTTGATTAATGAAAGCACTTTCCTGTTTAATCAGTTCACCTAGTTGATTTAAATCAGCCATAAGTAAAGTTTAGCAGACACCTGTAAAATTGGGACTTTGACGCGGCCTACAAAAGTTAAATAATCTTTTTTGGAAAAAAGCTCACTGCTTCAACTTAGACATGAGCTTGTCTCACGTTTGTCCTTGTCATAAATTGAATTCGAAGGACTCAAATTATGCCTCAAAATAAAAATACCCAGCCTATGAGTGATGTAAACTTTTCGACATTTATTTTAAGTTTAGCTTCGGCAACTTTTATTGAAATGGGAGTCATCGAGGACCCACAAACAAAAACGAAGAAGAAGGACTTGTCTTCTGCAAAACAGCACATAGATTTATTGCAAATGTTGCAAGAAAAAACACGAGGAAATTTAGACGATGAAGAGCGGGGTCTTTTAGAGAGAATACTTAGAGATCTTCGCTTGCAATTTGTTAAAGTATCGGAGGGATAGTTCGTGAAATTGAAAAGTCTTTCAAAATATTTTTTTCTTTTATCGGGATTGGGAATCTTGTCCCTCTCGGCTTGTCTCTGGGCATCAAATTCAAAAGCATCAAATTCAAAAGCATCAAATTCAAAGGGTCCTTATTGGATTGAAAAAGATGTGGAAGCTAAAAAAGCTCTGCAGCCTAAAGTCGATGCGATGAATGAAATGTTTTCTAACTTAGCAACGACTTATTCCTCAGCTGTTGTAACGGTTTTGACCACAAGTGAAGTTAAAGTTCCGCAAATGCAAATGTTTCCCGAGGATATGTTTGATTTATTTTTTGGTTTTCCGGGTGGAGGTGGTCTCCAACGTAGAGCGCCTCGTTCTCAAAGAACCCAAAGTCTTGGAAGTGGTTTCGTGATTCATCCTGATGGAATTATAGTGACAAACTCTCATGTCATTAGAATTGATGACGATCGTCTTGCGGATTCCGTAAAAGTTAAATTTTTAGGAGATTCTGATAAGTCTGAAGGGATAGATGTTCAGGTTGTGGGAGTTGATCCTCTCGTCGATACTGCTGTTCTTCGATTAAAGGGAAAAGCTAAGCCTAATTTATCTGTGATTCCTCTTGGAAATAGCGACAACTTAAAGGTTGGAGAGTGGGTTGTCGCAATTGGAAATCCTCATGGCCTTTCTCACACTGTGACTAAAGGCATTGTGAGCGCTTTGGGTCGTGATATTATACCGAATGTTTCTGCGGATTTTATTCAAACAGATGCAAGTATTAACCAAGGAAATTCTGGCGGACCTTTGATTAACATGATGGGTGAGGTTGTGGGTATTAATACTGCAATTGATCCTCGAGGGCAGGGCTTGGGTTTTGCTATTCCAGTGAATACAGCTAAAAGAGCGATTAAGTCGATCATGGAAAAAGGTAAGCCATCGCATGGTTTTGCAGGTGTGAGTTTATTTCAAAATTTCGACCTAGAAACAGCAAAATCCTTAGGTCTTAAAAATGCAGATGGAGCCTTGATTGAAGATGTCGTGCCTGGTCAAGCTGCTGCTAATGCAGGATTAAAGCCTTATGATGTTGTTACTAAAATTGGAGATCGCAAAATCAATACAAATTCTGATTTTCAAAAGGCTGTTCGGGAGCTTGATCCAAACACAAAAGTTTCGGTTGAGTATTTACGTGAAGGCAAGGTAGCCACAACAAACATGGTACTAGGAGACCTAGAAAAAAGCTCTCAAGTATCCATGAATGATATTCGTTCATTGTTTAAAAATAGGAGTAGTGGAGAAAAAACGGAATCCTTCTCTATTTCTAAAGCGGGTTTTGAAGTTGTGAACCTGACAAAAGAAATTCGTACTCGATGGAGATTGTCTCCAGATGTGAGCGGTGTTGTGATCAGCGAGGTATTGGCAAACACTCCAGCCGATGAAGCGGGGATAGCTAGAGGAGATATTTTAACGGAAATTCAAAAGAAAAAAGTGACGGATGTACAATCGGTTGAGAAAGCCATTAGAAAAAGTGGAACATATATTTTAAAGGTTCTGCGAGGAAATACGGTTGCGCTTTTTACTTTGAAGGTAGATTAAAAAAGTTAGTTTTGAAGTAGAGGTGATTTCAATTCAAAGCGGGCAATAGGGGCTTCGAATTTTTCGTTGAGGTTATTTCGCATTTCAAAGCTTCCTTCCATGCTTCCGGAGGGAGTTTTTAGAGGACAGAAACTTGTGTACTCAAAAACTTCACCTGGTTGTAAGAGGGGTTGCTTACCGACGACGCCCGCTCCCCGAACTTCTTCAACTCCTCCAAAAGCATCACGAATAATCCAATGGCGATTCATGAGTTGCACAACATCGCTGCTAAAGTTTTCAATTAAAATGGTATAGCTGTAAATAAAAAGAGCATTTGCTGGACGTGAGTTTGTCTCGTCGTATTTGGGCCAAACAGAAATTCGAACTCCGCGAGTTTCGTTAGTGCTGGAAGATTTTTTTCCTTCGCTTTGACTCATGAAGCACTTTCTCTTCTGCGAATAAACTTATCGAAGAAGTCCCAAGTTTTATCGCCTACTTCGTCAAGCTTTAGAATTGTTAATACATCATGACATTTAAAAACAGGATCGTACGCGGGTTCTCCACAAATATAAGCACCAAATTGAAAATATACTGAAAGAAGGGCTGGAATTTGCGGATTATCCCCAATTTTAGTTCCACTTGGAATGCGCATGCTTGGAATGGGGTCTACGCCATTTACCTCTAACACTCGCCCCATTTTTTTTATTTCTTCAAAAGTTGCAAGAGCGTTTTCGTGAGACATGATAGGGAGCGAGGCTAATCCAAATAAAGAGTGGCAACCTTTTAAATTCATGTAATGTCTGATTCCACAAAACAAACATACAAGCGTGGCTTGTTTGCGGTATTCAGGCAAAATACACGCCCGACCCATTTCAAGGGATTTATTAAAATCTAAAGGGAGGTTCTTAATAAAATATTCAGTTTCGGAATAAAATCCAAGGTCTTTGTTAACTTGAGAACTGGGCATCAAGCGGTAAGTCCCAACAACCTGCCCGTTTCTTTCCACGAGTAAATGGTCGCAATGAGCATCAAAGCGGTCCGTATCTCGCTTTGTTAAGGCATTTTCTGGAATACCCTCTCCTAATTCTTCATTAAATATCTGATATCTGAGCTTATAGGCCTCGTCTCTGTCTTTTGCAGATTGAGCGAGTCTAATTTTAAAGGGACTTAGTTCAAGTCCTTCACCATTAAGCTTTTCAGAGTCCTTAATATCGACCCGTTTCACGTTTAAAGATTAGGTTTTAAAGGACTTTTCGTCAATTAAGGGGAGTCTTCTTTTTAGGCACTTATGAACTGTCTAAGCTTTAGTCAGCTTTCAAAAACGAGGACAAAAATGGGCCTTCTTAACAAAAGAGACATGATTCTAAGGGCTTCTCGCTTGGCATGTTCAATGCAACTTAGCTGGTATGGGGAATTTTATGAACTTAAATAAAATGGGGTTATCTATTATAAGTCTTTTAACTGTAGCGATTTTAACTTCGGCTTGTAGTATGCAGACAGCGTCTAGCAATCCTGGTCGAGTTATCGATCAATCAGGCGGTACAACGACTAATACAGGAATAGATGTTACTCGTGGCGGCGATACGACAACTGATACAGGCACTAATGACACAACGACTGTAGTGACTCCTGTTGTTGATCCTCCTTATGTTTTTGGTGAGGAAAAAGTTCTTTTAACTCAATATCCAAACACAGTTCCGACAACTAAGGTTTGTCGAAATGTTTTAAACAACCGAAGTGTTGATGTTCTTAAATCTTTCTTTAATTTTGATATCGTTAACTTAGTAGGTCCTGTAACTGTTTGTATCGAACAGAACAACTTATCTTCTCGTTGCCCTGCTGGCGAAACAAAGTGTTCAGGTGGAGTAGACCGCAACGTTCGATTTAGAATTGAATACGAAGATAACAACCGTTTTTGGTATTACGACTCAGCTGCTCCAAACAACTATACAAAAGTATTGAGTTACACAGGCGGCG
>JBILWH010000140.1:0-4574 GCA_044370015.1 Bdellovibrionota bacterium
TGGCTTTTAAAAGCTTCTATGTCGAAATTTTCTGAAAGCCCCAGGGATTTAGGAAACATGAATTGAGTATTCACTTCGAAGTCACAAATGTTTTTGCTTTGGACTTCTCCATCAAAACCCAGTTGTAACTCAACTCGGTCGCTGTCGTGTCGAGTTGCACTCACAAAAAAGAAGTTCACAAAAAATAGAATAGCAAAGAATTTGAATATCCATAAATTCTGTAAGTTTATGAAAGGTCAACTTTATGGTACCGTACATGTGTATGGCTAGGTCGCTAACGGCGTCTCACATCTCAAGCCCCCCAGACTTAAGCCCCCGCCAAGCGGAGCTTTTGTCTTACATCGAAGGGGTTTCTAGTGAAGAACACCGAATGCCTTCGTATAGAGAGATGGCTGCGGCCCTTAAGTTGTCGGCAGTGGGAAGTATTCAGGATTTAGTTCGCGTACTTTTAGAAAAAAAATATCTTACAAAACAAGGGCGTCATCTTGTTCTTTCTTCTAAGAGACAATCTTCAGTTTTGCAGGTGCCTTTGGTGGGCGTAGTGGCGGCGGGCTCGCTCACCGAGGCGATAGATCATCATATGGGAATGGTGGCTTTTTCGAGGCATCTTGTCAGTCCTAAAAAAAACTCCCATTTTTTTGCTTTGCGCGTGCAAGGCGAGAGTATGATTGAAGCGGGCATTTTTGAGGGCGATCATGTTGTGGTAGATGCGGGATGTGAAGTTCGATCGGGTGAGACCGTTGTTGTTCGTTTTCGAGGTGAAGCAACGGTGAAAGACATATTTTTTAAATCTAAAGAAATTGTTCTTCGTCCCCGAAATAAAAACCTAAAAGATATTGTGATTGCTGACGAGCAGCGATCTGAAGTTGAAATTCTAGGAAAGGTTTTGCTTGTTCAAAGAGTTTTGTCTTAAATTCTTCCACTCACCAGATCTGAGATCCACCTGGTATTTTTATTTTTTTCAAAAATTGTTTTGAGCGCAAGCATAATAGGTATCGCTAAGAACATTCCAACAATTCCCCAAACGATACCCCAAAATAAAAGAGAAAGAAGAACGGCAATGGGATTAAAATCGATTGAGTCTTTGAGGAGTTTTGTTTCTAAAAAACTACCAATAGAAAACTGCAGGAAGCTTCCCCCAATAAAAACAGTCCAAAAACTCATGCCAAAACCATGCTCCAAAAAAGCAAGAGGTAAAGGAATGAGAACAGAAATGGCTGCTCCAACGTTTGGCAAAAAATTTAAAGCCCCCGAGAGAATAGCAATCGGAAAAGCCAAATCCACTCGAGCAAGGCTCAGTAAAACCCAAACCATCACAATTGTGATGAGCGAGGCTATGACTTTGATCACGATATAGCGATTGATTTGAGATCGAATTTCAACCCAAAGTTTTGAGTGAGTATTGCGAGAGTCATCTCCTCCAAAAATAAGAAAAATAAAAAAAACGAGAACAAGCAAAAGCTCTCCAAAGATACTCATAAAAGAGCCTGAAAGGTTTTTGATCCAATCCACCAAGGGAAGGTTGCTCGCAATTTGTGGGAGAGAAGTAAAGTCGATTCCAAGACCTAGCGAGGTCATTTTTGATTGGAGGTAGTACAGGCTCTCTGTAAGTTTGCTTGTATACTCTTCAGCGCGAGTAAAAAAATCACGAAAAGACACGACTAAAAAAAGTCCTATTAAAAAGCTTCCTACAAGGCTTCCTCCAATCACTAGGGACAAAGCAAGATTACGAGGAAGTTTAAAGTGTCGATCAAGATAGTCGATTGAATTAGAAGCAAGAGCAAAAAGAAAAAGTGCTAAGGTCAGTGGAACCAAAAGAGTCTTCGTATAAACAAGGATGGCCGTGATACAGATAAAAATCACAAGTCCTGCTGTCCAACGATAAAGTGCTTGAGAATCGTCCATAGACAGTATCTTAGCAACGAAAGAGCTTTAAGAGCTAAGGGTATAATATTCTTTTAGGGGTTAGGTTAAGAGATAAAAATTGCCCGGGGCTGCTCCTCGCGAGGATGAGGGGGAGGAGGGGTATTCCATCACGTGGAGCAGACCGAGCTCGACGCAGTCGTGACACTTCTAACTCGAAGCGACACGTGCACCGTTCTCTTATTCAGTGCATTAAGAATGCCAAGTCAAGGAGATAATCCCTAGGCCTTTTTGAGTTTTGTTGGCAATTTTAGGACAAATATGGAAGGCGTGCGTTAAGTATTTAAACAGTTTAGGTTTTTAGTCTTTTGTGAAAATTAGACTTAAGTAGCCGAGTTTTAACGCTTTGTGTCTGTCTTGATGCTTTGTTTATTCTCTTGAACCATTTACGTTTTGAAGGCCCTCGCCTTGTCTATTTGAAGGATCCATTGGTCCACGAGCTTTTGTGTTTTTGTGAGGCTCTTTAGCTTTGCGTTTGGATTTTTCATAGTAACTCACTCCTCCCTCGCCTGTTTCTACTTCTTTTTTAGATTCTTTTGTTAGGGGGTCCTTGGAAGATTCATTTTTTTTATTTTGATTTATTTCTTTGATCAGAGTTTTTGCGCAAAGATAATTGTAATTGATAAAAATAGTAAGAAAAAAATTGAACATGATTTTAAGGTTTCTATTTTTCATCTCGAATGTAAGTGTAGGCGATTAAGGAACGATGAGTCTAGGCTCGGAAGTGAGCAAAAAAATATTATGTTATAAGAACAAGAATGAAGGCGAAAGTCGTATTGAACGAGCTACCCTTTCCACAAGATGTTTTTTTGCAAAAAGCAAAGGAACTTTCTAACAAAGTTTTTTTGATTCAAACCACAACGCAAAATCATCTTCGCAAAATAACATGGGCCGAAGCAGCCGATGAAGCTCTTCGAATAGCCCAGGCTCTAAAAGCTATGAATTTAGCGCCTCGAAGTCATATTGCGATTTTATCCAAGAATTGTGCACATTGGATTTTGGCAGATTTGGCCATTTGGCTTGCGGGCCATGTTTCTGTTCCTCTTTATCCTAATCTTACAACTGAAACAGCAAAGGTTATTTTTGAGCATAGTGATGTGAAAGCTGTTTTTATAGGCAAGCTCGATAAAGCTGCAATAATGATCGCTGCTATTCCAGAGAATATTTCGCGAATTTCTTTTCCGGAGGTAGAGGTTGAGGCAAGTTTAAAATGGAATTCACTTGTACAATCGCACTCTCCTTTATCGGAGAGTGATATTCAAGATTCAAAGCCTAATCTGAAAGATCTTGCGACCATTGTTTATACTTCAGGAACAACCGGAAAGCCTAAAGGAGTCATGCATTCATTTGAGTCTTTTTCTTTTGCAGCCCTCAATGGAGTGAACCACTTAAATTTAGGCTCGCATGATCGAATGTTTTCGTATTTGCCTCTGGCGCATGTTGCGGAGCGCTTGCTTGTAGAAGGGTTTGCTCTTTACTCGGGAGCGAGTGTTTATTTTGCAGGAAGCTTAGATCAGTTTTCTCAAAACTTGAAAGAGGCAAAACCCACAGTTTTTTTGGCTGTTCCTCGAATTTGGTTGAAGCTTCAACAGGGAGTTCTTTCAAAATTTTCTCAAGAGAAATTAAACTTTCTTCTTTCACTCCCACTTTTTTCTTTTTTTGTGAAAAGCAAAGTTCAAAAATCACTAGGTCTCGATCAAGTGACGTTACCTGTAACGGGAGCGGCACCTGTTTCGAGAGAATTATTGGAATGGTTTGCAAAACTTGGAATTGAGATTCAAGAAGCTTATGGCATGACAGAGAATCTAGCTTATTCTCATGCACAATTAGCAAAAAAAATTAAACTAGGAACTGTGGGGCAACCCATGTTGGGAGTCGACGTGAAAATCAACCCTCAGGGAGAGGTCTTGGTAAAAAGTTTGTCCAACATGTTGGGCTATTATAAAGATCCTGATCAAACTACGGCAGCTTTTGAAGAAGAATATTTAAAAACTGGTGACATGGGAGAAATTGATGACAAAGGTTATTTGTCTCTTACAGGTCGAGTGAAGGATTTGTTTAAAACTGCCAAGGGAAAATATGTCGCGCCAAATCCGATTGAGTTGAAACTTTCTAATTCACCGTATGTTTCTCAAGTTTGTGTGGTGGGACAGGGACTTTCGCAGCCTTTGGCTATAGCAATTCTTACACCTGGGATTTCTCAAAAAAATAAACAACAAGTGAAGGGGGATCTTGAAAAGTTTTTGAAAGAACTAAACTCCACTCTCGATCCTCATGAGCGATTAAGTAAAATTGTTTTTGTAGATGATGCTTGGAGCGTGGAGAATGAGTTCCTGACTCCCACGCTTAAGATTAAACGCAATCGTATAGAGCAAAAATATGAAAGCTCTTTTGAAAGTTGGGAAAATCAACGCGACCGTGTGATCTTGTCTTAATTCAGATAAATTTTGGTGGTTTTTATGTTGGGACTTCAGCGTGTTCGCTCAAGGCTTCTGCAAAAAAGTTGTTTTTATGTAAATACTTTGATCTTCTTTTAAAGATAAAGACTCCCGCAGCAACACCCGCAGCGACGATTCCAACCTGAACAAAACTACCGTCTTCTCCCATGGTTGAGAAGACTGCGACAATCAAAGCAAGAGAGAGAGGAATAA
>JBILWH010000101.1:0-5395 GCA_044370015.1 Bdellovibrionota bacterium
TCATGACTTCTTCGAAGCGTTGTTTTTCTTCACTCGAGAGAGGAGTGGCGGATGGAAACTTTAAACTTTGAGGATCAATAAAGCTTCCATTTTTTAAAAACTCAAAGTGCAAGTGAGGTCCCGTTGAGAGGCCTGATGATCCAGAAAAAGCAACAATGTCTCCTTGATGAACTTTTTTTCCAACACTTATTCCTTTAGAAAAACGGCTAAGGTGCTTATAGGCTGTTGTAAATGTTGAATTATGGCGAATTTTTAGAACTCTTCCGCCACCGCCGCTCCAGTTTGCAAACTCCACTATTCCATCGCCAACAGCCATGATGGGTGTTCCCACGGGTGCTCCATAGTCTATTCCTAAGTGGGGACGGTTAACTTGAAGTATGGGATGAAAGCGTTTTCGAGTAAAACGAGAAGTGATACGGCCAAATTTTATAGGACTTTTTAAGAAAATCTTTTCAAGGCTCTCACCCACAGAATTAAAAAAACCTTTTCGCTTACTCTCTAAGTCCTCATAGTTAATCGCTTGGTAGAGTTGATCTCCTCGTTTGAACTCAGCGGCTTCAACATCTTTCCAGCCTACGTGCTGACCTTTGTAAGTGTATTCGGTTGCGACCAGGCGCCATTCGTCTCCGGCTTGAATCTCTCTTGAAAAATCCAAAACCCAGGCAAAGACTTCGGATAGTTTAATGAGCAGCTTAATATCCATTTGTGATTCTTCAGCAGAGTTCCAAAGACTGGTTTTTACAATTCCTGAAAATTTTTTGATTCTTGTTTCAAAGTTTTTGCTAACTTCAAGGCTTTTCCATTGTGAGTTTTGCCACAAAAAAAACTGACTTGTTTTGGAACTCACAGGAAATTCTAAAAAAGAAAGTTCGCTAATTGGCGCAAGTGTTTTATGAATTCTTATCTTTTGTCCTTCTCTTAGAATAAAGTTTTTGTTTTCTTTAATTTTGGAAATAAATAACTGAGGTGCGGGAAGTTCTAGATCTTCGCAGATTTGTGAGAGAGTTTCTCCTTGGTTAACTTTAACTTCTTCAAAGTTTGTAAAGTTTTCTGTATCAATGACAGGCTTTGTGTCTTCGGCCTGCGAGATCTGAGAAAGTGATAAAAAAGAAAAAAGGGTAAATAAAAGTAGAGAATGTTTTAAATGCATTTTTATTAAAGGCCTTTACTTTATGTCCTCAGAAAACTTTGAATTTGGAAAGATGTCAGGAAAGTGACTCTAGAATGCATCGATATGAAGGCCAAAGCCAAAGCCTTCCTGTTGCCAATTTAATAAACCACCTTTTCCAAAACGAAGCTCAGATTGAACAATGTCTTTTTCAATGAGAAGGGTTCCAAATGCACCTTCTTGAGCGATAACGTGTTTTTTGAAAGCTTGAGCCACGCTTAGAGCCGCTCTTGTAAGAAGAGATGTTTCACCTACTTGAGCACCAATGATGAGGTTGCAGCCTGCATCCGATGCGATTTTTGCAATTTTAAGAGCTCTCAGGATTCCACCAACTTTTGATATTCTAATATTAGGAATCCATTGGCCAGGCAAAGTAAGGGCCTTTTTCATGTCCTCAACGTTCAGTAAGCTTTCGTCAAGGATAATCGGAGTTCCAAGTTGTGTGCTCAAAAAAGAGAGGTCTTCCCATTCGTGAGCACCGAGCGGTTCTTCAATAGCTGAAAAATTTCTGTTGAGTCTTTTTATGTATTCAAGCGCTTCTTTGGGTTTTTGAGGCCAGATATTATTGGCATCTACGCGTATTTGGATCTTCGATTTTTCGAAAGTTTCAACCTGAGAGGCAATTTCATCAGCAAGTTTATCCAAAAGACTAAATTTACTTTGATCTTCTTCAAGAACTCCTGAAAGTTTAAATTTGAAATCATAAAATCCCATTTGGAGATATGATTTTAAAATTTTCTCTAATTTTTCGCCTTTTTCGTTACTTACAACCGCCGAATAGTGGAAGATTCCAGTAGATTCTGGAATTCCCAAAAAACTTTCAAGACTTTGATGGGCCTCTTTAGAGAGTAAGTCGAGAAAGGCTAACTCTATCGCACAGTACGCCGAAAGATTTCCGTCTATTTGGGCAGACATTTTTTCGTTCCAAAGTTTTAAGTCATTTAGGCTTTGAATGCTGGATAAGTCGTCAATCTTACTATGAATCCAACTCATAGCGCCTTCAACTGTTTCTCCTGTCACATAAGAACGAGGGCAGGATTCACCGTATCCTTTAAGCCCATTTCGCTCGGCCGTTACAAGAACGGTTGCGGTAACTTTTCTTTCAGCGGAATGATGCTTAAAGCTGCTGCGCAAGGGTACGGTGTAACTTTGAACATGAATATGTATTTTCATTGTTCGGGTCTTCTTTCGCAAAAAGAAAGGACATTGCTTTTTGGGGTTTGGTTTTCTTCAGTTGAGTCCCTATGGTTTTCAAAGGGAAAACTCAGGTCTTTCTTATATTGAAGCGCAACAATTTTAAATTGGCCTTCTCGTTGGCCCCTAAAAACAGAATGTTTTTTAAATTCCTCATAAGTTCCAGGTCTTAAAACAATGACTTCCATTGTTTTGAGACGATCGCTGCTTCTTTTGACATCGTATTCTATGTTCAGTTCGCGAAGAATTGAATCGAGCTTTCGTGAAAAGGTCGTTTTAAGTTCATGGCTTAAAGATATTTTTTCTTCAAAGGGCTCGTAAAAAAGTTCGTAGCGACTTTCGGTTTCGTTTGCCAGCATAATAAAAAAAGTTGAGTTTAATCCAGTTGAGCTTTCAGCTTGGTCGACAGCAATGAGGACTTGGTTTTCGTAGAGTTTTTCTCCTGTTATGTTGGTGACCCCTTTACCCTTTTGAATAAATTTAAGAAGAGGTGTTTTGTTAAAAAAGCCATCAACTTCTACGATGTCATTCATGTTGTAGCGATAAAGACCAAAGTCAGAGCTTACAAAAATATAATACTGTTTTGAATGTTGCAGCTCGTGAAGACCTAAGAAAATTTCTTTTCCAGAGTCCCAAGTGTCGCGCTCAACAAATTCAAGAAAGTGACTTCTAAAAGTAGGAAGTCCTGCATTGGTATGATCTGAGAAGGGTATGGTGCCTCTAAATTCACTAGAGAGATATCCTAAATCACGAATGAGGGTTTCGTTTGCAAATTCGTTTTTGAGTTGATCTAAGAAAATTGAACTACTCCCCCCCGTCCAGCAGGCAACTGCTTGAATGTTGGGCCAAATATCTTTTAGTTGAACAAGGCCTTTTTTTTCATCCCAGATCCTTTTGAGCTCTGATGCTCTTTGGGGATCTGCTTTCATTCGGGACAAGAGGCTTTTCTTTTGAGCGTGATTGAGTTTGTCTATATCAGAAAAACTTCCCATCGCGAGATCATTGATGAGTTTTAGACCTGTTTCTCGAAAAAGTTTTGCAAGGCGAGCCAGGGTGCTGGGATTGGCGGTTGAGACAAAAGTGATATCGCGATCTTGGATCGCAAGTCGAAGAATAGTTCGGTACTTTAAATCATAATCTTCGATAGAAAAAATTTTAGGTGGAATGACGTATTTTCGCTGAATTAAACGAGGAATACTTTCGTACATGTGTCCAGAGGTAGATCCGTAAGGTCGACCAGATTCAGTGAGGTATCCTTCAACAGAAGGGCTCACGATCGAGAAAATTTTACCATCCAAAAGCTTAGGAGCTGCTTTGAGCATTTTGTAAACAAAAAGGTGCTGAATAAGACGTTGTCTCTTGAGCGTTGATTCAAGGACGGGGATAAATTTAGGTTTTCCGGTTGTTCCCGATGTGACAGCATATCTTAAGGGGGTTTCTTGTGTCAGAACGTGTTCGTTGGTTTGATCTTCTCGTTCAATCCAAGGTCTTAGATCTTCGTAATCGTTTACGGGAACGCATTTTCGAAAGTCCTCAACGCTTTTGATGCTTTCAAAATTGTGAGCTTTGCCGTATCCCGTTTTTTCATTTCTACGAATTATTTTCATGAGGCGCATGTGTTGAACCTCTTTGGGGAATTTAGATATTTTATCGATGATCCATGAACTGAACATCCCCTCTGCATAAATGCGAGCTTTCATGATGGAGTTCAGTAGGCTCATCAGGGTGTTTTGTTAGCACCCTGCACCGTTCATGTCGACGAAGTGTGCCTTAAAATGGCTTTAGATGGCATCCTTTGCGCAACCCTTTATTCTTTCATTTATTGCTCTGTTCGTAGCTATCGATGTGATGGCTGTTATTCCGCTTTATATGACTTTGACAGAAAGATTGAACGACGTTCAGCGCAGGCGTCTTCTTAATCAGGCTCTTTTGGCAGCGGGAGCTGTGGCTTTATTATTCTTACTTTTGGGTAATTTTGTTTTTCGAATTTTCGGAATCACCGAAGCGGATTTTAAAGTGGGTGGGGGAATTGTTTTGCTCACTATTTCTGTTCTCGATCTTGTAACACCTAATTCAGATGAACGTCGTGGAGGGGCTTCGGAGGTGGGGGTGGTGCCAATCGGAATTCCCTTGATTATTGGCCCCGCGGCTTTAACGTCGATTCTCGTTTCTTCAAATAGCTATGGGTTTTTGGTAACGCTTATCTCTCTTATTTCTAATTTGATTATTGTGTGGATTGTGTTTAATAATTCAAAACGTATTCGTCGGTTGATTGGAGACGGGGCTTCGGCGGCTATGGCAAAGGTGGCTTCGCTTTTTTTAGCGGCGATTGCTGTGGCTATGATTCGAAGTGGGATTATGTATTTCATCAACAACAACTGATTGATCTTAAATAAGATATGAAGCAAAAGTTACTGCTAGTTTTACTTTTTTTTAGTTTTTTTAATTTAACTTTTACGAAGCCTTATCCTGATTATCCGATGCTTGAGCAATATAGAAAAGAAGACCCTATTGAAGTTCACTATGTGGAACCCAAAGACTTATCTCGTTATCGAGTGACCTTTTCGGATAACTTGAAGGTCTTTGTGGGAGGAAAAGCTGTGGAGAGTAATTCTTTAACGTTTGTGATGGATAAGGACGGTAATATTTACGCTTCACCTGATAAAATGTATTTGCACCATTCATCTTATCTGAGGGGCCAGAATGTTGCCTGTGGAGGACATTTGTTTTTAAGCGATGGAGTTCTGAGTACGGTCATGAATTCATCTGGTCATTATGCTCCTCCGGCTAAATCTCTTATCTCCGTAGCAGAAGAGTTATTGGCTCGCGGAATAGATATTGAAGGGGTTGATTTTATTCCTGTTCAAAATCAAGAATTGCACAATATCGAAGCCGAAGTGAAAAGTATGATTTCTGAAAAAAAGAAGGAAGCAAGAATAAAAGCAAAGGGCTGTCGATCTATTTTAGATCAGATTCTAGGTTAGTTTAGAGAACAATTTGAGAGAGTCGTCGTTTTTATTTAACGATCAAAAT
>JBILWH010000100.1:0-5395 GCA_044370015.1 Bdellovibrionota bacterium
CTTTCTCTTTCTTTTGGGTTTAAGGGTGGAGAATTTATTCCTCTTGTTTTCATGGGGTCTGCTTTTGGTAGTGCTATGAGTTTTATTATCCCTGTTTCGTTTAAATTACTTGGCGTTGTGGGTTTTGCGGCTCTCTTTGCAGGGGCTGCCAATGTCCCTTTGACATGTTCACTTATGGCAATTGAGTTTTTTGGTTTTAGCGTTGCACCGTATGTTCTTGTAGCTTGTTATGCGAGTTATTTTTTTTCAGGTAATAAAGGAATTTATGCATCTAAAGATTGGGGACTTTTTAAAAAGTTATAAAAGTTTGAGCAACGGCCATGTATTCGGGACCCGTTGCTTTTGATCTAAAAAGACCACGATCATCTTGTAGCCATCCAATTCTAAGCCAGGATTGTTCGTTTAGGTTGTAAGACAGTGCAGCGCCAATGGTTCCTGTGTCCACAATTTCATTTGATCTTCCATCGTTAAAATATTCATATTGAAGAGCTAAGGTTAATTTTTGGGGAATGATTTTGTAATCCATTCGCGTAAAGGCAGACCATACAGTGTGCGTATGTCCATCATCTCGATCGATACCTGTGCAGTATTCAGCAGCGATTTTGAACCTTGAAGACACCTTCAGGGTCGCATCTGCTGCATAGCGATTTTTATAAACAACTTTTCCTTCGTTAAGGCGTGCACCAAAAAGCATATCGCTCATGGCAAATCCGTATTCGGATACAACAGGATGAGTAAGGCCGCTAAATCCTGAAAGACCAAAATTTAAATTATTAGTTAAATCAAAGCCAAGGCGTGCGACCACGGGTTTAGAACTGGTGGCTTGAGCGCGTCGAAGCTCTGCTTCGTGTCCTGAGTTTGTGTTTATCGAATCTAAAATCGAATCAATTCCATTCACAACGCTCACGCTCCAATCAAAAGATTTCCAAAAACCAGATAGTTCAAAGCCCTTGTCCGTAAAAATCCCTATATTTTTATAGGCAGGATTTCTAAGGATATGTGTGGCTGAATCAAGATGTGTATCAATTCCAAAGTGTGTTCGAAATCGACCAGCTTTTAAGGACCAGTCCCGAGGAAGCCCGGGTATTTCAGAAAATATGGCATAGACAAAACCATGGTCTTGTCCAACGGGATCATCCATTTTACTTGTTATTAAAAGCTGCTCAAGCAAGAGCGAAATGTGATCTCCAATGTTTGTACTCAAGAATAGTTCCACAACATGTAGATCAAAATGAGCAGCTCCGAGGTGAGAATAGGTGGGGCCGTGAGATTGAGGAGCGTAAAATCGCATATCCACTGCACCTCCAAAGTTGATATTGTTAAAAGGACCAACCTTTAAAGGTGATGCGCTTTGTTGGGAAGTATCAAGTTTTGCTTTTTCAAAATTTAATAAAGGTGAATTTTTTAAGGAAAGGTCAGATCTACCGGATGATTGCGCGTTTGCGTTAGTATGAAAGAGAAAAAAAATAAAAGGGATCAATTGGAAAACATGTTTTCTTGAGGTGTAGGCGAGGTTCATTTTTGACAATATACTCCAGCTAAAGGTAGTTTTTGGATAAGAGGGGGCAGATTTTGAAAAAATACTTTGGTTTTTTAATGAGCATCTTTTCTACCTGTTTATATGCTCATAATTATAACGTTGCAGAGCTTAAACAGTCTCTGAACAAGGCTTATACTGCTGTGGGCTCTAATGTGGAGTTGCCTTCCCAGATTTCCTCTGAAATTAAAGAAAGCTTTGGCGGATTCAAAGGCGATCTTTTTGAGGTTCATTATAAAAATAATTTAAAAAAAGAAATCAGTCAGGCTGATATTGCCGGATGGGTTTTTCTTTTTGAACAAGAAGAAACACCTCACTTGGTATCATTTTCAAAAAATGAAAAAAAGTTAAAAGCTTTTCTTGTTGGAAAAAATTTGATTTCTGAAAGTGAATATAAAGATTACTCGTTTCTTGAAAAAATAAACAACGAAATGCTGAAGCGGCTAACTCCTCAGGTGATGAGAGAACATGATCATTCTTCAATGCACGGAGGAACTGTGTTGATGTTTATCGATGACCATGTTGAAATTTCAAGGTCATCCGATAGAAAGCTTTTTGCCTATGTCAGTGATAAAAAAAGACAGCCGCTTCCCCTAAGTGACTTTGAAAAAATAAGGTTTACACTTGTTTCTGGAAAAAAAACACAACCCTTGAGATCAGAAAAAATGAAACATGGGACCATGGAGATGATGTTGTTTTTTCTTCCTGAAAAAGTACAGGATGATGCTGTGTTAAATGTGCTTTTAAAAAGAAAAAAAGGAAATGCTGTCACAAGATTTACCCGACTCTCACTTGTTCCTCTTGTTGAGGCTAAAGGGGCTATGTCTGAGCAGTTAATTTCTAAAGAGGTTGAGAAATAACATGAGATATATCTGCCTACTTTTATCAATTATTCCTTTTTTTTCTTTTTCGCTTCCTTCGAGTGCAAGGCTATTTCAATCTGTTTATGGATTTAAGACGAGTTGCTTGCTCTGTCATACAGAAGGTGGAGGAACAAGTTTAACTCCCTACGGAAAAGATTTTCTTAAATCCGGAGGAAACATGGCTTCTTTTAAAAAAATAGAAGAACGTGATTCAGATGCAGATGGGATAAAGAATCTTGCTGAAATTCTTGCTCGATCAAATCCTGGAGACAAAAAAAGCACTCTTGAGAATAAGGGGGAATGGCTTGCAAAAGCAGGATCAATCTTTATTCCTGAAAAACAACTGGACGAGTTGTTTTCTAAAATGTTTTCAAAAAGCGTAAAGTACAGTGCCATCGAAGGAGCACTTAGTACAGACCAAGTTGCTTTTATGAAAAGCAAACTTACAAGAGAGGTGTCGGACGATGATCGTGTTCCGACTTTTTATTTTGCCGAAGTTGAAGGCAAAAAAGAATCTGTCGCACAGCTAATGACTGAAAAAATTGCAGGGCATAATCTTGTTGCAGGTGTGGCAGTGGCAACATCAGGAAAGCTAAAGTCTATTAAAATCTACGACTCTGATAAAAGTTTAACAGGAATAGAGTCTTTTCTTGAAAAATTAAAAGAAACTGATTTGATTTCTTTAAAAAACATAAAGCCCTCAGGAGAATCGCAAAAAACGATTTATTCTCTTGTTGAACGAAGCCTACTTTTGATGAACATTGTCTTTGGGGGCGCAAAGTAAAATGTCTGACTCGGCTTTAAATTTCAACTCAGCCCAGCTTCAAAATTCGAGTGTTGAAGTGGCAAGAGATTTTAATTTTATCAACGATGGCTTTTATCCAGGGCTTTCAATCTTTTTATTTTTCTTTTGTGTTTGGGCATCTGTTATGTGGGTTAATAAAAATTCCAAACATAAAAAAGATACTTTTTATAAAATTAAAAATGCTCCGTCTTTACTTAAGGCTAGTTTGCTACCTACGCTTTTAGCCTTTGCTCTGACTCATGTTTTCTCGGCGATTTCGGTTTATTACAACACTAAGATTGTGAATCCCTCTACTGTCCTTTATTTTCAAGCTATGGGAGTGGGGCGGCTTTCTTCTTTAAGCCACGCTCATTTTTTTGCTCATGCCACGATGTATTTGATAATGGCATTTTTAGTTCAAATGACTGAGGGTTCTAAGTTATCTATGGTTGTCGCTCCCTTGCTTGCTTTGTGGGCCGGAATTTTTGATGTTGTGTCTTGGTGGGGAATCAAAATGCTCTCCCCACATTTTGAATATCTGGCTATGTTAACGGGAATGTCTTTTAGCCTTTCGTTTTTGTTTATGGCCTTTCAAATTTTGAAATCTTCTTTTTCAAATAAAGATTAAGCTTTTTGTTTCTTAATATGACACTCGAGATCAGATAGTTTTTGAGGAGGCATCGCAACTCTTAGGGCATTAAGGATAGCCAGTATGTCTATGGTTTCTTGGCAAACGGCCCCCTGAATGGGTGAGAGATATCCAAAAGCTGCTGCACTCATGCCTAGGACGCTGAAAAACATTCCACCTATGGCACTTTGGAGGGCAATCTTTCTCATGCGTTGGCTAATATGAATAAATTCATCAACTTTTGTAAGTGAGCTTTCAAGGATTACCACACCCGCAGCTTCACTTGTCACTTCGCTATTTTGTCCCATGGCTATTCCAACAGTGGCTGCCATCATCGCGGGAGCATCGTTGATCCCATCGCCTACATAAAGAGTATTTGCTTTGAGCGTTTCTTTTTTTACAAGTTCGAGTTTTTCCTCTGGGTTTTTAGAGAAATGAATTTCTTTTATTCCTACACTCTCAGCCAATAGTTTAACCTCATGTTCGCGATCGCCTGAAATAATCATTGCTTTTTTTAGGTTATGTTTTGGGAAAAGATGCGAAATAAAACTCTTGCTGTCTTCTCTAGGAGAATCTCGAAAGGTTAGAGTCGCAGCATATCTTTCATTTATTAAGACGACGCACTCAAGGCCACTTTTCGAAGGCGGAATTCTATCAAGTTCTTCAAAGTTTTCTCGAGCCAGCTTTGACCTTCCTGTTATTTTCAAACGTTGATTCGCGACAAACCCAACAAGTCCTGCGCCTGGAGGTTCGTTTACTTGTGAAGCTTCTAAGAGTTGAATTCCTTCTTGTTTTGCTTTGTCTAAAATCGCAAGAGCTAGAGGGTGTTTAGAGTATTGCTCAAGACTTGCTGATAGTTTTAAAATTTCTTTTTTTGAAAATCTTTCATCACTTTGAATTTCAACTAATTGAGGTTTTCCGTAGGTAAGGGTTCCTGTTTTGTCAAAAATAGCTGTTTCGCAAAGTGAGATTTGCTCTAAAACAACAGGTTTTTTTATTATTATCGCTCTTTTTGCAGCAAGAGAAATGGAGCCAATAATTGCTATGGGAATCGCAATTATAAGTGGACAAGGAGTCGCCACCACAAGCACTGCCAAGAATCGCTCTGATTCATGGCTGAAAAACCAAGCTAGAAGAGCAACAGCAAGCGCCAGGGGAGTGTAAAATGCTCCAAGCTTATCTCCTAGCCTTCGAAGCTGAGGCTTATCTTTTTCAGATGCTTCGACAACTTTTATAATCCGAGCGTAGCGAGAATCAGAAGCAACTTTTGTCGCTTGAATGCTTAGCAAAGAATTTCCATTAATTGATCCCGAGATGACAGTGGAACCAACAGTTTTTGAAAGGCGAAAGGGTTCTCCTGTGAGGTAAGATTCGTCCATAGCGCCTCGGCCTTCTGTTACAAGTCCGTCAATTGGACATATCTCATGAGGATAGAGAAGCAGTTCATCGCCAATTTTTATGTCTTTGATTTGAATGTCTTGTATTTGAGAATTTACTTTTTTGTGAGCTATCAGGGGAATTCTTTTAGCAAGGGCTTTTAAAACAGAGGAAGCGTTTCTCATTGCATAACTCTCAAGTGCTTC
>JBILWH010000010.1:0-15216 GCA_044370015.1 Bdellovibrionota bacterium
CGATGGGTCTTTTAACAACGGGGCTGATTGCTTATTTTATTGGAACCAACGAAAACCTGGCTATCTCGATTGCTCAAAGCCGGGGTCTTTTTTGGGTTCTTATCTTGTCTCAATTTGGATCTGTGATTTTTTTAACGGCTGCGATCAATAAGATTTCTTCCTTTACGGCAACCATGTTGTATGGGCTTTATGCCGCTCTTACGGGAGTTACTTTTTCAACTCTATTTTTGATTTACGCTCACGAAAGCATCTTTCAAGTTTTTGGAGTCACGAGCTTCGCCTTTGCAGGTTTGAGTGCTTTTGGATACTTTACTAAAAAAGATTTAGGTCCCGTGGGTTCATTTTGTATCATGGGGCTTTGGGGTTTGATTGGCTTGTCTTTACTTTCTATTTTTTTCCCATCTTTGATGGGCGGTCAAATGAGTGTCGCTGTTTCCATCATCGGGCTTATCATTTTTTCTGGTCTTACCGCTTACGATACTCAAAAAATTAAAGAGTCCTATGTTGATACTTCGAAGGGAGCTCAGGCAGTCGAAAAAGCAGCTATTTTTGGAGCTTTGGTTCTTTATCTCGACTTCGTAAATCTTTTTCTTTATTTACTTCGTTTTATGGGCGACAGTCGTAGAAAATAATTTTCTATTTTTTAAAAACTTATGCGTTTATTTTTATTTATTTTTCTTTTTTCTTTTCAACTTTTTGCTTCTGATTGTCGAGATTTACTCAGAGATTCCGCTACAGAAGTTCACATACAAGAGCAAAGAGAAATTGCTGATCGAAAAGTTATTGGTTTTGTCATCGAAGAAAAAAGACTTCCTGCCGGAAAAGAGTGGGATGAGTTATTGGGCTTCATCCAGGCTAAGTATTTTGGAACAGGGGCTTATCGAGAGGGTTTTAGTGGAAGTCGCGCAAAAATTTATCAGTCTCCTCACCAGGCCTATGAGAGTTTATTAGTAAAATTCGAAAATTCAGAACTTGTTAAAAAATATTTAAGTGAAGAGGAAAGACTTGAGCTTATTGAAAACCTCAAGGAAAAAGTAGCCTATAATCGCTTGCAATATAGTCCTATATATTTTGAAAGTGATTTAGAGTTTTTACAAAATAAAGCACATGATTTGGTAATTCGATTTATTGTTCTTAATAAAAGACTTCCGCGCGGCATTGAGTGGAATGAAGTTTTGGGAAATCCCTCCAAGTATTTTGGATATGGTCGCTATGAAAAAACAGGGTCTAGTCGTGAGGCACGTTTGCACGATTCACCTAGACATGCCTATGGCCGCTTACTTCATAGGCTTTTGTCTTATGAACGAACCGATCTTTTATCTTTTGAAGATCATTTAAAAGTATTGTCAGAGATTGAAGAAAAAATGAAACGTCGGTTGTAATGTTAGTTGCTTGTTAGATGTTGAGGAACGAAACATTTAGGATTTAGAAATTCGCTTAGCGTCAGTTGCTTGTAAGGATTTTTAACTTCTTTCATATTGTTCCGATGAAAAAATTAATATTTTTGGTGGGATTTTCCTCTGCATCGAATTTTCTTTTTCTAAATGAAGCGCATTCTATGAGCCAAAAAATTCCGAGCAGTTATTGGAGTTGCACTTTTAAAGGCACCGAAGAGGTTTCCATCGAAGATAAGCAGGGGATTTTGCATTTGGAACTTCAAGAGATTCTATGTGGGAGCGATTGGTTACCTAAAAAAGAGGAGGCTTATTTAGCTGCCAAAAAAGAGTGCGAAATGTATAGCGTCAGGCCATGTCTGCTTACTGGATGTTCTCAGAAAGGCGAATTGCGTTAATGGCAGTGTTTCAATTTACATAATTTTATAAGAGTCACTCAGCGTTAAAGCTTGCGGGCTTTGTTCTTCTCCCTATACTGACTGGATGAAAAGAATTTTTTCTAAAAAGTTCTCTCTTCTGAGCTTGGTGCTAGGGGTTTTTGTTGGGGCATGTTTTGCTCAGGCAACGGCATCTAATGCTCCAGCTGGTTATTGGAGCTGTACTTTTTGGGGAAGTCAGAACCTCTCTATCCCAGCTCCAAACGGTTCTTCTCAGTACATCGTCCGTCCAGTGGGCTATGCAGGTCAGTGGTTCCCCCAAAGAGACGATGCTTATGAGGATGCAAAAGACGACTGTCGACGTTTTAGTACGGGTCCGTGTACTTTTTCTGGCTGTCGTCAGAAATTGAGGTAATTTATGAAAAAAATGAGTTTAGGGTTTCTTTTTTTAGCGGCTTCTTCAACGTTAGCCTTTGCAAACGGTTCAAGTGTTCCAAAGGGATATTGGAGTTGTACTTTTTGGGGGCAGGAAAACGTTACAGTTCCTGGGCCTGGCGGCATTCCTCAGTATCAAACTCGACCAAGAGCTTTTGGGAGTGACTGGTATCCTAATAAGCAAGATGCCTATGCGGACGCCAAAGATTATTGTCAGCGCTTTAGTTCTGGGGTTTGTCAGTTTTCTGGTTGTAAGCAAAAAAGCAGATAAATATTAGCGTCTTTTTTAAAAGATTTTGACTCGTTTAGGGATCAGGCTATTTCTTTTGTTAGTATGGAAAAAACGTTTTCAATTATTAAACCCAATGCTGTTCAAAAAAATGCAATCGGAGCGATTGTTGAGCGATTTGAAAAAAATAATATTCGTATCGCTGCCATGAAGTTAACGAAACTTACAAAAGAAAAGGCAGAAGGTTTTTATGCTGAACACAAAGAAAGACCTTTCTTCGGCTCACTTGTAAGCTTTATGACAAGCGGCCCTGTTGTGTTAATGGTGTTGGAAGGCGAAAACGTGGTTGTTCGTAACCGCGAAATTATGGGTGCAACAAATCCTGCAAATGCATTGCCTGGAACCATTCGTAAAGACTTTGCGGATAGTATTGAGGCAAATGCAGTTCACGGAAGTGACTCCCCAGCTTCTGCACAAAGAGAAATTGCTTATTTCTTTGAATCGCATGAAGTTCAAAATCGTTTTTAATATAAAGCGAATTGTTATAAACGTAACATTTTTGGAAGGGTAATTTTACATGGCACAAAAAGAAGTAAGAGTCGCAGTCACAGGAGCAGCCGGCCAAATCGGTTATGCTCTTCTTTTTCGTATCGCATCGGGGGAAGTTTTTGGAGCAGATACCAAGGTTCACCTAAACTTACTCGAACTCGAAAGAGCTCTTCCCGCTTTGGAAGGTGTGAAGATGGAACTTCAAGATTGTGCCTTTCCTTGTCTTGCGTCTGTGACGACAACCTCACAATTAAATGTAGCGTTTAAAGATATTGATTGGGCTCTTCTTGTGGGAAGCGTTCCTCGCAAAGACGGTATGGAGCGAAGCGATTTATTGAAAATCAACGGAAGTATTTTTATTGAGCAAGGTAAAGCTTTGGCTCAAGTTGCAAAACCTACCGTAAAAGTGTTGGTCGTTGGAAATCCATGCAATACAAATGCTTGGATTTGTAAGAAAGCTGCCTCAGGAAAAATTCCTGAAAAGAACTTTTTCGCGATGACCATGCTTGACCAAAATCGTGCGTATTCTCAATTGGCTATGAAAGCAGGAGTGGCTGTGGAAGCGATTTCAAATCTTGCGATTTGGGGTAACCACTCGCCCACAATGTATTCTGATTTTACAAATGCTAAAATCAACGGAAAGAAAGTGACAGATGTCATCACTGACTCTGAATGGCTCAAGACAGCTTTTTTAGAAACTGTAGGTAAGCGTGGTGCTGCTGTTATCAAGGCGCGTGGAGCTTCTTCTGCAGCTTCTGCGGCTAATGCGGTTTTGGATACCGTGAAAGCCTTAACTTTCCCGACTAAAGGTGATACTTGTTTTTCAGTCGCTGTTTCTTCAAATGGAGAATACGGAATCGATAAGGGATTAATGTTTAGTTACCCCATTCGTTTCGATGGAACTCATTGGAAGGTCGTTGAGGGTGTAGAGCTCAACTCATTCTGTAAAGAAAAGATTCAAGTGACTGAAAAAGAGCTCAAAGATGAGCGAGAAGCTGTTAAAGATTTAGTTTAGAAAACACATTAAATCTCGGTCTTAAAAGGAAAGAGAAATCTTCTTAGCTTTATTTTGTCTTTATTATTCACGATCTTTTCATCTATTTCTTTAAGACGATCTTCGTTGATGTCGTTCCACTTTATCGAACCACTTGTATGTTGCTTGTAAGCTTGAAAAGTAGCCTTACTGAGATGTTTGGGAATTTGAATAGAAAGTGCGACATTTGTGTCTTTGTAGTGAGATCGAGCGTCTAGGTTGTAAGAGCCAATAATCAAAACGTCACCTTTTTCAGGGCGAGAGAAATAAGCTGTTTTTTTATGAAGAGAGCCTTGATCAAGATCGCTTCCTTTGTAGAGCTCTTTTAGGTCAATGTTTTCTTTTACAAACTTTCTATAAAAAGGATAGCTCATAACATTCACAATACTGAGATCAGTGGTGGCTAAGGAATTTGTGTGAATTGTTAACTTTGCTTTTCTTTGAGCTGCGCCAATCAGCGAGTTGTAGAGAAGCTTTATTTTTAAATCTTTTTCAGGATGGTTTGTAAAAATTTTTGGATCTAAATAAAAGTAAGCGTTTACGACGGAGGCCTCGTCGCCTTCTTCTAAACTGTTAAAAAGCTTTGCGTAGTGATCTGTTATGCCCGAATTAACAAGTGCTGCGGGGGTCATAATGTTTTCAATATATTCCGCATCAAGGCCTTCTTCTTGTTCAAGCGAATAAGAACTTTCATTTGATTTTAGAAGATGTGTGGCAAATTGAGCTTTACGATCAATTTCTTCGCGCTTTGCTATATTTGAAGTGTTGAGTTCAGGAGCGGTAAACTTTGTCCAAAGGTCAACGTTGAGAGAGTCTTTCCACAAACGTTCAAAACTTTGAGTGAGAGGACTGTCGGGATAAAGAGGCTTTTCTTTAAGACACGAGGACACGTCTGTATCTTGAAAGGGATAGTGTCGAGGCTTAATTCCAAGTTCGGTATTACCGTCGATAAGGATATCCCCACGTGAGGAGTGGTATTCATCGCTAAGATTTCTTCCTCCGGTCATAAAACAATGACCATCTATGAGCAGGAGTTTGTGATGTGTTCGAAAAAGAAAATGTCGAAGTCCTTTGTAAATCTTAGGCCCAGCTGGACCGATTCTTTGAATTGTAGAGAGAATAAAGCTTAATTTTTCTTCGGGCGTGAGATCAGCAAAGTGACTATTTTCAAAGATTTCTTTTAAGTCTTCTGGGAGAGAAGATTTGAGGAGATTTAGGTCTTGTGCCATAAGACCGGATAAAAAACTTTCGGAATTAATTTTAAAGTTTTTTAAATCTTGAATCCACTCCGAGTGGGGACCCCCATATCTTTTGATTTCAATTCCGGAATTTTCTAGAAAACGTAAAAAAGGAAGTTGTTTTTCGCTCATGAAATAATCGACCAGAACACGCACTCGGATAGGTTTTTGTTCTTGTTTTGCAGTTTTCATCTTTCCCAGGACATTTTGAAAAAAAAGAGAAGTTGAGTAGTCGTCTTCAATAATAAAATAAACCATGTCGATGGTCTGAGTTGCTGTAGAAACAAGGTTGTATTTTTCGCTAAAGCTCGCAGCATTATGATCGAAAATTTTTGTTTGGGCTATTTTGATATGAGGCTTATAGGGAGCAGGAGTAACTTGAGCAAATAGAGTGAAGTTAACAAAATAAAAAAGAGAAAAGACGCTCAGTCTTTTTGGATAGTTCACGCCTCTCATTTAGGGCATTTATTTTCATTTAAGCAAGTTAAATTGTATTTACTGCCCATCGGCTGTTTTCAGAATATTTTTTTCGTCTTCTTTTGAGTACCCCTTTAAGGTCTTTTGGATATTCTTTTTATGATGTTTATTTTGTGACTGAGGTTGAAGAACAGGTTTCATGTTTTGAAGGATTTCTTTCATGTGGAAAGCGAGTCGTTTAAAATCACTTGTTTTAAGATCATTCGTCTTTCTTAGGTAAAGGTATAAAATGACTGGTATTGATAATAAAACTAACAATCGTGAAAGAGTTTTCATGTTTCTATTGAGCTGAAGCGATATCTAACATTCGCTGAATTTCTTGATCACTATACCCCCTTAAGGCTTCTCGGAGGTTTTTTCGGTTGTTTGAAGGGTTTTTGGGGGAGGGGGTTAAGAGCGGCTGAAAATTAGCCGATAACTCCTTAAGGTTTCGAACTGTTTGGGGGACGAATTTTTCAGGAACACTTTGAATCTCCCCAGTTGTTAAGAGAGAGTAAAATAAAACAATAAAAAAATACAACAACATACGTACCATGTTTTTATTTTAAAACATTTGATGCGGGTATTGCATGAATTTTTTATCAACCGAATATTAAGATTTATTTAAGATTGGTGGAGAGTGATGGATTCGAACCATCGAAGGCATAAGCCAGCAGATTTACAGTCTGCCCCGTTTGGCCACTTCGGTAACTCTCCGCTCGGCTCATTCCGCTCTGATTCGCAGAATATGGAGCTGGCGATGGGACTCGAACCCGCAACCACCGGTTTACAAAACCGGTGCTCTACCAATTGAGCTACGCCAGCACATTGGACTTCCAAATAATTAAGATCAACTCAGCCCCCCTGACAAGCCAAGTTTTAAAATTTTGATAAAAATTCTTCTTTTAACCCTTTAATTTTTGAGAACCCGCATAGAGAGCAATAGCCGCGGAATTCGAAACGTTTAGACTTTCGACCCCTGGACACATAGGAATTCCTACTTTTTTATGGGCTATTTTGAGAACTAAGTTTTGGATGCCGTCTTCTTCGGATCCGAGAATCCATCCAATAGAGCCGCCCTGCGAGGCTGTAAGAGCTTGTTCAAGTGTCACCCCACCGCTATCAAGGGCAAAAAGTTCAAAATCCAATTCCTTTAGCTTTTCACAGGTTTTTGCGAGGTTGTGGCATACATAGATATTGAGTTTAAAAATATTTCCTGCAGAAACTTGAGCCACAGTTCCGTTCACAGGAGCTTGCTCCCGACTTCCGATAATTACGTCATGAGCGCCAAGGGCAGCAGCTGAACGAAGAATAGCTCCAAAGTTTTGAATGTCTTGAATTCGGTCAAGAATAAGGATTTGTCTCTTTTGGGAGAGATCCTTCTCGTAAAATTTCTCAATTCCCTGCACAGGGAATTCTTTGATTTTGGCAGCCACACCTTGAGTTCTTCTCTCTGCTAAAAAACGAGGAAGCTTTTCGACATAAGAACACTGAAAGCCGTCGAGTTTTTTTCCAAGTCGGCTAAGGGCATGTGAAGCTTTTTTTTCGATAAAAACTTCAAGAACACACTCTGGCTGGGTTTCAAGGCAGGCCTCAACGCTGTGTTCACCCCAGATCCAATTGTCAGGAGTGGGGCTAGAATTTTTTTTGGCTGGAAAAGGTCTCACCCCTTTTTATGTAGGCTTTGTCGAGCCTAGGAGCAAGAAGCAATTAGTTCGAGAGCCCGCTGGGCTGCCAAATAAGGCTTGGGAGCCTTCAAAATAGCTCTCCCAATGACAAGCATGTCTGAACCAGCTTGAACAGCTTCCAGCACGCTTGCCGTTCTGTTCTGATCGCTTTGCTTGCTTTCGCCCTCAAGAGAAATTCCAGGGGTGACGCTGTAAATGTCGGGGTATGTTTTTTTGATAAGCGAAACTTCCTGAGCGCTCATGACAAAAGCATTGAGACCCGCACTTTTTCCAAGTTTGATCAGTTTTTCGACACTTACTTTGGTATTTTCAAATCCAATTTCTAAAAGGTCAGAGTCTGAGAGCGAGGTGAGAATACTCACTCCGAGCAAATGAAGAGTGTAAGATTGAGCAGCTTTTTGAGCTTCTGCGAGCATTTGTTTGCCGCCTGAAAGATGCACTGTTAGGTATTTTGCTCCCAACTCTCCATAGGCTTTGACGGCATCGCTTACCTGAGAGGGAATATCGTGAAGTTTGGCATCGATAAAAATTTCTTTGTCTTGAAAAAGCTTCCAATCATTTTTTTCTAAACGGGGAAGCATCTTGAGTCCTATTTTATGGATAACAGGAAGCTCGGCTAAGAGATTAAGATTTTTTAAAAAACTTTCTCGATCAGTTGTATCGTGAGCAATAGCCAATCTTGTTAAGGTTTTTGAAGATTTCAAGAAATAGCCCTCTTAGTGGTTTTCATTGTTGTGTGAGTTTTGAGGATCACGAGAGGAGTGAAGGCCAAATTGGCGCATCTTACGATGTAAGTGTGCGCGCTCAATTCCCAGGGAATCGGCTGTTTTGGTAACGTTTCCACCCAATTTATGAAGTCGTTGCATAATAATGGATTTTTCAAATTCTCCCCGCAATTTTCGAAGCGGGCCATCAGGGTCTTGAAGGGAGCGAAAATCAACGTCTGAAAAATCGTCTGGATGAGAAGCGGCATTTTGAATTTCTTCGGGTAAATCAGAAATATGGAGAACTTTTTGATCTTGCCCCGCAAGGATCAAGATTCGCTCAGTAATATTTTTAAGCTCACGAACATTGCCAGGCCATTCATAATGCGTCAGCCAGCTTATCAATTCATTTGATATTTGAGGCTTGTGAATGCCTTGATCGGCACTTGCCCGACCAAGGAAATATTCAAAAATTTCGATCACATCTTCTTTGCGATCCCTTAAGGCGGGTACTTGAATTTCGATTCCATTTAAAAGATGAAAAAGATCAGGAGTTATTTTTCCAAAGCGTTGTTCTTCGGATAATGGACGAGGACTGGTGGCGACAATTCTTCCTTTAAACGGAAGCGATTGTTTGCCGTTTTCACGAAGAAAACTTCCTCGTTTGATCACTTCTGCTAAGCGATTTTGCAAAAAGGTGGGGATTTTCTCAAGATCTGCAATGACGAGCGTCCCCTCTCGAACATATTCCAGCGCCCCTTCTTTGCGTGAAGGTATCGCATTTTGATTTAATTCACTTCCAAAGAGACTTTCGCTCAGGGTGTTTTCGGTATGCGAAAGAGGACTCCATGTTACAAGGGGCTGTTTTTTTCGCGAGCTAAGATCATGCAAAAGTCTGGCGCAGAGATTTTTTCCTACTCCCAATTCACCAACCAGGGTAACAGGCGAGCTTGCAATAGAGGCACGTTGAATTTGGGCCTTCAGTTGTGAGAGTAGTTTGGAGGACCCAAGCATTTGCCCTTTTTCGAAAAGTAAATCATTTAGTCGCTCGTTTTCGTTTCTGAGATCGCGAGTTTCGAGAGCGTTTTTTAAAACAACAAGAACCTTTTCAAGCTCGAGTGGTTTTTCTAAAAAATCGTAAGCTCCCAGGCGAATGGCACTTAACGCCATTTCAATTGTTCCGTGCCCCGACATCATAATGGGGAGAATTCGTGGATAGCTTTGTCTGACTTTTTTGAGCAGATCGATTCCGTCGCCCTTGGGAAACCAGATATCAAAAAGTCCAACATCGACCACTTCTTTACTTAAAATTTCGAGGGCCTCGTCAGGAAGAGTTGCGACAAGAACATGATAGCCTTCATCTCGCAAAGCGAGTGAAAGTGAACTTTGTATATCTAGTTCATCGTCGACGATGAGAACCGTCTGTGACACGTCGTTAATCCTATCTCAAGAATTGAAGGGTATCTATATACTCTTTTCAACACTCTTTTCAATCCACCGAGGAAAGTCAAAGGTAAATCGTGCTCCTATGGGGGCGTCTTCGCAGTTAACGCTTCCTGAGTGTTCCTCCGCAATACGGTGAACAATCGCAAGTCCAAGACCCATTCCCGAGGATTTAGATGAGATATAGGGATCAAAAATTTTATTTTTGAGTTCTGGTTCGATTCCTGGGCCATTATCTTGAAAAAGAACTTCAAAACGATCGTCCTTGGATCCGTGAGTAATTTTTATATCCAGAGCTCCTGCAAAGGTGGGATTTAGGTTTTTTTTGTTTTGAAAACTATGAAGAGCATTGTCGACAATGTTTACAAAAAGAATGCGAAGAAGCTCGGGATCACCTTTGAGGGTATCGTTTGTTTGAGATTCAAGAGAGAAATTCACGTCTGGATGAGTGAAGCGGTAGTCTTTGAGGAAGCCTTCAAATAGAGGAGTGAGTTGGACTTTTTGAAAACGGGGTTCGGGAACTTTTGCAAATTGACTAAATTCTTTAACAAGATTTCGAATGACGCGAACTTGTTTTTGAATTTGAGCAAGGCATTCTTTAAAGAGTGGGAGATCGGGGTTATCTTCTGGGTAGTGAGATATTTTTCGAGCGATTCGATCCGCACTGATTTGAATGGGAGTGAGAGGATTTTTAATTTCGTGAGCCACGCGTCTTGCGACTCCTTGCCAAGCAGCCAATCGTTCCATACGAGTAGATTCAGAAATATCTTCGAGAATTATAAGAATTCCTAAATCTTTTTGCTCATTATCTAAAAGTAAAACACCTGAAGCTCGAAGCGAAAGAGGGGGTAGGTCACGAGTCGTGTCACGCGGAACTTCAAAGACTTGATCAAGGTGTTCCCCTCTTTTGATTTTGATCGCCCTTAAAAAATCTTCGAGTCGTTCTTTGGGGTTAACCTTGAACAAATCGGTGCAAAGTTTGTCACGACAAGATTCGGGAGTTATGTGTGTTTCATCTGGCAAAACAAGCTGAAGAGCTTCTCGGTTGATACGTTGAATGCGACCCTCAGAATTAGTAACCACCACGCCTCTTCTAATGCTAGAAACGAGAGTTTCAAGATAGCGTTCGCGTCCTTCTAGATCATGGACAACCTGCTCAAGTTTTTTTCCTCTTGTTCCCACTTCTTCTGCCATAAGGTTAAAAGCAGATTTGAGAATCTCTAGGTCAGCGCTCATGCCACGAGAAAGAGTGACTTGCCCGGTATTTTTAATACGAAAATCCCATTGACCTGATCGAAATGCATTCGTTGCTTGAAGCAGCTCTAGGACGGGATCGGTAATCTCACGAGTGATGTAAATTCCAAACCACGTCACTACAAAAAGCACGAGAACGAACAACACGAGAAGAACAATCGAGTATTGGGTCTTGAGCGAGTTCTTAATGGTTCGTGTTTCTTGATAAACAACCAGAGCCGATTTCAGTTCTTGCATTCGAGTAAAAAGGGCCATCGGCACTCGTTGACTTAACACAAGAACGTTTATTCCTTTTGCGGTTGAAAAAGGTTGTAGGCGTTGGATGAGGTCTCCTTCTTGGTCTCGAGTCGTTGTGCGAAAACTTTCGCCTTTAAACGCTCTTTCAAGAAGATCTGGTGGGGTTGGAGGAATTTTTTCAAAGTGATTGAAGACTTCGGGTTTTTTATTTTTTCCTTGATAAATCTCTAAGCGAGCAAGGGGAAGCGCTTTAAAAAAATCACGCGAGGATCGAGAGTTTTTTTTGCGACTTTCTTCGTTTAAAAGTCGAGCAACTTGAGTCGCCATTAAATCCATGTCGCGATTTATGCGATCGTAGTGAGTTCCCACGATTGCTTCGGAATCTTCCAGCGCGCCCGCAACGCGTTCTCCAAAGTATTGTTCAAAGCCAGATCGGATAAGAGAGGTCGCTCCAACAAAAAAAACCAGAGAAGGAATGATCGAAAAGGTAACAAGAGAAACCACAATCTTCCATTTGAGGTGCGCACCCAATTGTCCGGTTTTTCGTTCGATGTACGCTTTGATGAGGTTGCGGGCAACAAGCACCACCAAGAGGGCCCCAATCAAAATATAGAAATAAATAACACTTAAGTAAGTGAGGCTGTCGACAAGCTTTCGACTTTCAGTTTTTTGAACAAAGAGAGCGTGCACAAGAATTGAAACAATGAGAAGGATAAAAATAAATAAAGCGGCACGCTTTTCACGACGTCTTTTTAATTTTTCAAGACGGAGGTTGGGCAAAAACAATCTATGAATCCTCTGGAGTGAGATTCTAGCCCGATGAGCTTGAGACTTCTATGTGAATTTTAGAGTGAAAGAGTGGGAAAAGTCTTAGTTTGACCGATGATTTGACCGTCGGGCATGAGGTATCCAGGCTGTAAGCACTCGTTTTCAAAGGCTAACTGAAGAGCGCGCAGGTGAAGAGCGTGACCTGCACTTTTGAGTGAGATTTTTCCAAGGATAGGTTTTCCAGCAAGAGCAAAGTCACCAATAGCATCCAAAAGTTTGTGAGAAGCCAGTTCATTTTCAAGACGCTCTCCCTCAGGATTCACAAAACCATGGCCATTAATAATAAGGGCATTGTCGAGACTGCCTCCAAGTGCGAGTCCTCTTGCGCGAAGGGCTTCTACTTCGTGTAAGAATCCAAAAGTTCTAGCGGGAGCAATTTTATTTAAAAAATATTCCTGAGATTTTTCAGAAGAAACCCAATCCATAGAGAAAGAAGCTTTTTGAGAAATCACACCAAAACTTCCTTCACAAAAATAATCAGTGGAAGGACAAGAGCTTGCCTCAAAGCGAATTTTTCTCTCTCCATCTGAATATTCAAAATCTTTTGAAATAATCCAAACACTTTGCTGAGAAAGTTTTTCTTGGGAAGGGTGAAGAGCTTGGCACCATTCGAGAGCGCTTCCATCAAGAATGGGAACTTCGATGGTTTCGACATCTTTTGTAGGAGAGTTATCTGCTAGCGAAAGTTTTGCTTCAATTTGATTGAGTCTCCAGATATGAGCGGCAGCCATGAAGTGTTCAATCATGCCGACTTGAATTTTTTTACGACTTTCTCCACGCATGACAAGTGCGGTCGTTCGAGTGGTTCCGCTCAATCGATCCCAAAGAGCAGGGCAATCATAAAGAATTCCTTTTTCTAAATAAGAAAAACGAATTCCTTCTTGAGAAGATTTTTCAATTGAAACAAAAACATTTTTGCCTGTGTGAATGCCGACGCCTTTTTTTTGAGCGAGAGGGAGTGCTAAAGAGCGTCCAGGAGAGCGCACATATTGATGTGGCTTTTCCAATCCTTCCGTTTCTAAAAAAGCAGGGGAGTATTCCCTAAGCATATTAATAACCTAGCGCGTAACGGGGAGACCCTGCAAAGCTCTCTGTGAGTGTCAGTTTTTTATGTTGCAAATATGTTTCAAAAAAAGTCTTAAATCAGCGTTTCTTGAGACGTGTCCATCGTAGCTATTTTGGCAGGTATTTTGAGTCCAAGATGCGTATAGGCCAGAGGAGTTGCAATGCGTCCTCGAGAGCTTCGAATAAGGTAACCGATCTTGAGCAAGTAGGGTTCGACAAGCTCTTCTAGGGTTCTTCGGTCTTCAGACAGACTTGCCGCAAGGGCTTCGATACCTGCAGGACCGCCGTTGAAATTATCAATTAAAATTTGTAAGAATCGGCGATCAAGAGGTTGAAGGCCTTGGAGGTCGACATCCAAAAAATCAAGAGCTGCATCGACAAGAGCCGTTTCTTTTTTTTGCGAAAACTTTTGAACAACTTCTTGCGTTTGTTGAGAAAGTTGAGATTTTTTTTCACGAGAAACTTCTACAAAATCTCGAACACGACTCAAAAGTCTATTGCCGACACGAGGAGTTCCTCGGGATCTTTTGGCAACTTTAATAAGCTCGTTATTGTCTAATTCAATTTGAAGAATAGAGGCTGAACGAGTGAGAATCTCGCACATTTCCTCTTCTGTATAAAAATCAAGATTGAAGTGAATTCCAAAGCGATCTCTTAAAGGAGCAGTAAGTTTTCCGGCTTGAGTCGTTGCTCCCACAAGGGTGAAAGGCTGAAGGGGAAGGGTGACGGCTTGCGCAGCACTTCCCTCTCCCAACACAACCTGTATGCGTCGATCTTCCATTGCGGGATAAAGGCTTTCTTCGATCGTGGCATTGAGGCGATGAATTTCATCGATGAAAAGAACGTCTCCCGCTTGGAGAGAGCTCAAGATAGCAAGTAAGTCCACTGAGCGCTCAATAGAGGGCCCAGGTACCTGATGAAGTTGCCCGCCCAATTCGCGAGCGATGATATAAGCAAGGGTAGTTTTTCCAAGCCCAGGAGGACCTGAAAGGAGAACATGGTCAAGAGAGCTTTTACGTTTTTTTGCAGCCGCTAAAAAAACTTCCAAGCGACTGGTGACTGCTTTTTGCCCTATGTAGTCGTCGAGCTTTTGAGGGCGTAACTTGTTTTCAGAATAACTATCAGTGTTTGAGCCTTCTGGTGATTCTTGCTGGAATTCTTGTAGAGGAAGTTTTTCTTTCATCTTTAATCCTTTAGGTGCTTAGTTCAGATCGAGAGCGCGTGCGCCCCAGCCAGCGAAGGGCTTCTTGTAAAAGTTGGGCAAGGGGCATTTCTTGATAACTTGGGTTTTCTTTGCACATTTGAGTAAAAACATCGCGCGCTTCATGATTCTTAAGGCCCAGTTGAGTGAGCGCTTTTTCAAGATCCAAGCGGTCGCTTGTTAAGTTATCACTCATTTCATTTGAAAGGGCAGAGTCAACAGCGCGCTGGCCAACGATTCCTAAGAAGTGTTCTTTTTTTTGCTTCAACCCTAGAGACATTTTTTCTAAGTTTTTAGGTCCAAGACCTGGAATCTTTACAGTCGAAATATTTTTGGGATTTTCAAGAAGGCTTCTAAAACCTGTGAGTCCTAAACGACCGACTAAAAGAGCCGCACTTTTGGGGCCAATTCCATCGATCGTTCTTAATTCTTCAAAGAGGGTACGTTCGCGGGGATTTTCGAATGCAAAAAGGATTTCTTCATCTTCGCGAATGATTTGCGCTAAAAAAATCCAGCGCTCTTCAGAGTTTTCGATTAATTGAGTATGGAATTTTTCGCTAAAGATTTCGAGGACAAAAGCTTCGCCCCGATTGGTTTCGACAACAACTTGTGTGTCGGAATTAGTCAGCGTCGACGTCCAGTCTTTGCGTCCTTTTGCGAGAAGAGAAAATTTGGGGCCGAGTTTTGAGGCCATGTAGTCTGTTATGAACAAGTGCAGCGCTTGTGGCAATAGCCAGAGCATCAAAAGCGTCGGCAGAGAAATTTTTTAAAGTTTCTGACGCAAAGTTCAATCCCCAGCGAAATCCAAGGCTTCTTTTGATTTCATCTTTTGTGGCAAGTCCGCGACCCGTGGTGCTTTTTTTAATGAGTGTGGGGCTTAGCTCAATAAGGCGATCATCGGCTTGAGCAAGTTCGGAGTAAACAGCAAGCCGCAAGACTCCCCGAGCTTCACTCAAAGTAAGAGATGAGGGAACATTTTTAAAAACGACAGCTTTTTCGATTCCCACAATCTGAGGGTTCCATTTTTTTAGAAGAGCAGATGATTCATTGTAAAGAATCTCAAGTCGCTCACCAAGACTTTGCTT
>JBILWH010000102.1:0-5362 GCA_044370015.1 Bdellovibrionota bacterium
GCTCTAAAACAAGCCTCAATTCAAGAGGGATGATCAAGAGCTTTAAAAATCTTAGAGTTTACGCCCAAAGCCCTTATTTCGCTTCGACATAAAAGGATCAAGCCCTGCAGGAGCTCCGCCTCCACCCCCTGCACCCCCAAAGTACTTGGCCCATTTGCCCATTTTTTTCATCATTCGGCGAGCCTCATCGAAGCGCTTTAAAAAGGAATTAATTTCCTGCACGGCGACACCTGAGCCCTTCGAAATTCGTGACCGACGAGAGCCATTGATCACCTGAGGTTGTTTGCGCTCTTCTTGAGTCATCGAGCCCAAAATAGCGTTAATTTTCTTGAATTCTTTATCCGCCTCTTGCTCGTTAAATTGCTCTGGAATTGAACCCATACCGGGAAGCATTTTCATAAGACTTCCCATGCTTCCCATCTTGGAAACCATACGAAGCTGATTGCGAAAATCCTCCAATGTAAAGCTCCCTTTGAGCATCCCCTCGGCCATCTCTTCTTTGCCGATGTTCTCGTCTTTTAGCGCCTCTTCTGCGCGCTCTAGAAGGCTTAAAACGTCTCCCATATCCAAGAGACGAGAAGAAATTCGTTCAGGATGAAAAACCTCAAAATCTGTGGCCCGCTCTCCGGTACCAATAAATTTAATAGGCTTTCCCGTCACAGAAACCAGAGATAAAGCCGCTCCCCCACGAGCATCGCCATCGAGCTTGGTTAAAATCGCGCCCGTAAGATCTACCTTGGACTGAAAGCCCTCGGCCACATCCACCGCGCTTTGACCCATCATCGAATCAATCACTAACAAACGCTCTGTGGGATTCAGCACTTTCGTCAAAGACTGAAGCTCGCTCATCAGTTCATCGTCCAACTGAACGCGTCCTGCCGTATCCACCAACAGAACCTCGATGTTCGTTTCTTGAGCTTTCTTCAGAGCACTTTCGGCAATTTTCAGAGGAGGAAGTTGAGCTTGATTTTCGAGATAAACTCCATCGATTCCATTGCGCTCTGAGAGCTGCTTGAGCTGCTCAAGAGCCGCAGGTCGGCGCACGTCTGTGCTCACAACCAACACGCGTTTATTTTTATTTTTGAGATGCAACGCGAGCTTCACAAGAGAAGTTGTTTTTCCAGAACCTTGTAACCCGCATACCAAAATCACTGCGGGTGGCTTCACACTAAAATCTAGTTCTTTTGCATTTCCTCCGAGCATAGAAGTCAGCTCTTCAGAGAGGACTTTTAAAACCTGCTGCTCGGGGCTGAGACTCTTTAAGACCTCTTCACGAAGACAGCGCTCTTTGACTCGAGCCAAGAAATCGCGCACAACTCGAAAATGCACGTCTGCTTCGAGCAAGCCTACGCGAATATCCGCAAGGACCTCGTCAACTTCAGCTTCACTCATGCGCGATTTGCCGCGCAATTTTTTGAGTGCCGTACCAAAACTCTTTTGTATCGAATCGAACATTTACATTTGGGTATAGTCCGGAAATGAATCTAAGAAAATGCTCAAGCTTAAAGAAGCTTGTATATCGTTTGTGAGTTCATTTGCGCCCAATTGATTGGCTGTGTGAATAAAATCACGAACTTCAAAACGCACTCCATACCGACTGCGCATCAAAACCCGAAGACCTAGTCCTAAATTTCCACCTACACGCCAATTCGTCTCACCCAAAGCATTATCAAGCTTCAAACTTTCTGTATAAACTCCTGCAATACCCACAAGAGCGTAAAAATCCATATGAGCAATGGCAAGATCTGTGAGATGCATCTTAGAATAATAAGGTGTGAAAATATAATTTGAAGAAACAATCATTCGCGGAAGGTCTACGCCCAGCTGTGCTTTTTTCGCTCCGTCAACTTTATCCGCAATTTGCGTAATTGCAAAACTACTCAATTCACCGAAATTATATTGAACCAAAATAGGTTCAATCGCATGGCGCCGATTGAAATGATAAATCGCGCCTGCTGAAACACCTGCGTAATCATAAAGCGAAGAAGACGGAGAGTAATTTGCACCTAAGCTTAATTCGAACTGACTGTCTTTGGGGAAAATAGGATTTAAAACAGCAGATTCAGCACCATACTGAGATTGAATCTGATAGTTACGAAGCGACTTAATTTCTTGAGTCTCTTCTTGAGCCCTCGCTTGTACGCCGAAAAACAACACAGTTGTGATTACAAAAGCTAAACGACTCAAATTCGCCATGAACTTAGTATAAGAGGCAAGAAGCAAAGAATGAAGCCGTGTCAAAATATCGACTCAAAATATCGAAACAATTTTTATGAAGCAGATCTGAAGTCTGACTTGATATGCTTTAAACGACTGCGCATACGACGCTCAATTTCAGCCGCTGTTTCCTCTAGAGCCTTATTACTGACTTCAAAAACAGGCCAACGCTTGTTGCGAGAAAAAAGCTTCAAAGCCCACTCAATTTCCTCACGCACGCGAGAAGAGCTTGCATAATCACCCACAGGATCGCGCCCTAAGCGCACCAAACGCTCTCGACGAATCTTCGTCAAAGCCTCGGGATCAATTGTGAGGGCCACAATTTTATTTTGATCAATCTCAAAAAGCTCCTTGGGAACTTCAATTCCCATAACCAAGGGCACATTCGCAACCTTATATCCTTTGTGAGAAAGAAAAATAGACAAGGGAGTTTTTGAGGTACGAGAAACTCCGACCAATACAAGATCTGCTTGCTTAAGATTCTCTGGTAGTGATCCATCGTCTTGCTTGACGGCAAATTCGATCGCCTCAATACGCCGGTAATACTTTTCATCCACTTGGTGTAAAAGCCCCGGAGTGAGAGAAGGTTTTGCGTTGTACACGCTACTAATCAAATCAAGCGTTTCACCCAAAACATCCACAGCTTTAATTCCCGCCTCTTTGATTCCCTTAGATAAAGCCACGCGTACCTCAGGAGAAACAACCGTATAAATAAGAGGAGCATTTCGAAGTTTTGCTTCTTCAATCACTGATTTTACATGGGCTTCTGTGCGCACCATTTTATAACGATAAACTTCAACCTTTAGTCCGTAATACTGAGTGAGGATGGCATCGACTAAATTTTCGGCTGTTTCACCGGTTCCATCACTTAGAACAAAAAGAGGAAGAGATGTGTTTGTCGGTTCAAAATCTCTAAAAAATTCTGCAGGTGAATTCATGTGCTTCCTTGAAAATCATTTATCCCACCATTTACCCCACAATGTTCCATGATTTTCAAGCGCAGTTCCGATAATCCTTCACCAGTGAGCGTGCTTGTCATAAGAAAATGACTCCCCTCACCAAATTCTTGCCTCAAATAACGACGAACTTCCGCCTTTTTGATTTGCGGAAAACTTTCTAAAATATCCATTTTGTTAAAAACATAAAACTTAGGAATACTTGCGGCTCCAATTTCCTCAAGCGTTTTATCGGTGACTTTAATTTGCTCTTTCCAATTGTCGTCTGAAATATCCACAACGTGTAACAGCAAAGAACTCGAAACAGCTTCTAAAAGGGTACTCTTGAAAGAAGCCACTAACTCCGCGGGAAGATCTCTTACAAAACCCACAGTATCACTCACGAGAATCTTTGGATACGTGAGTGGCTGAAGGGTGCGCACCGTTGTGTCGAGTGTGGCAAATAATTTATCTTCCACATGAACTTCGGTTTGCGTTAGTTTGCGCATCAATGAGGATTTGCCAGCGTTCGTGTAGCCCACCAGAGCCACTCGTGGAAACTGCGAACGACCTTGTGATTGAGTATAAAAAGCTTTTTCTGCACTTTTGAGTTTTGCTTTGATCGCTTCAATCCTGCGACGAAGTGTTCGACGATCCAACTCCAAGCGTGTCTCACCCAGCCCTCGACCGCCCTTTCCACCCGCCGCTCCTCTTTGCCGCGATAAGCCCTCCCAAACCCCTGCTAAGCGAGATTTGAGAATTTGTAACTCAGCTAATTCCACTTGAAGTTTTGCCACATGACTTTGGGCATTTCTCTTAAAGATAGCCAAAATCAAAGTGCGCCTGTCAAGAACGGGGATTTTCAAAAAATTCTCAAGATTTCTAATTTGTCCCGGACTCAAGCGAGCATCGACAATCAAAAGAATCTGCTCGATATCAGAGATTTCATTTTGAATTTGCTCCAAAGTTCCTTGGCCCAAATAAGTCGAGCCCGTGATCTTTCGTCCTTTTTTGAGAAATTTTTGAGAAGTAACTTCCAAACCCAAACTCTCAGAAAGACGCTTGATCTCCGCGCCACCATCCATCACATCTCCCGGAATCACGAGATAGGCTTGGCTAGCTTGCGTTTGCTCAAAGCGTCCAAACTTAAGAGTAAAGGCTTCTTTGCGATTGCTTTGAGGAACGTCTTTCAAGCGAGACGATTTTTTTTCAAAAGATCTCGATAATTCTTGTTCTTCGGATTTTTTTAAAAGAGCTCGGGCTTTTTTACGTAGTTTAGAACCAGACAAACTCATACAATCTTAAGATACAGTCTCAAGATTTTTTTTGGCAACTTTATCCAAAATTCCGTTCACAAAAGAAGGAGAATCTTTGCCCCCAAACCTTTTTGCAAGCTCAATGGCCTCGTTCATAATGACAGCGTCATCTGGACGATCTGTGTCTTTATCAAAACACAATTCAAAAATAGCCAATCTAAGAACCGCAAGATCTACTCGATCGAGGCGCTTCATAGACCAATTCTCCAATAAGCTCTCAATCTTTGAATCAATTTGAGGAAGATATTGCGCCACACCCTTCAATACACGTAAATAGAAAGGGTTGTTTTCTTCATCTTCTTTTGAACGATCTTTCCAGTACTCACGAATACGTTTTTCATCGTAAAAAGCATTATCATTAAGCGACCATTCATAAACAAGTTGAAAGGCCATTTCACGGGCTTGATGTCTGTTTGCCATTATTTATTTTCCACTTACTTTTCACTTAATTTTTTAAGAGAGATCCATGAACGCAAAGCCGCTTCTGCCGCTTCGGCTCCTTTGTTTGAACGAGTGTTTGATCGAGCCATTGCTTGCTCAACAGAATTGACGGTTAAAAGACCAAAGCCCAGAGGAATTCGCGATTCTATCTGAAGATTCATCAAAGCACTGGTCACGCTCGAACAAAGAATATCAAAATGAGGAGTCTCCCCCTTCACCACGCAGCCAAGAACAATCACAAAGCTTGGATTTTTTTGTTGAATGTATTCACTCACTACCAAAGGAAGCTCCCATGAACCCGAAACTTCGACGTGATCAATTTTATTTTTGTTTAATTCAACACGTCCCAAAAAATTTTCCGCACTGGATTTTAAGTTCTGAATAACCTCACCGTACCAACGCGTTGAAATAATCCCCACGCGAGAAATCTCAGCCGACAAGCGAGACCATTCT
>JBILWH010000103.1:0-5341 GCA_044370015.1 Bdellovibrionota bacterium
AAAAAATTTAAAAGTATTTTTCAAAATTCTTCTTCGCTTCTATCGTTTCCCTCACTTTTTATTCTTTTCTTAGCGGGACTTATTACCTCTTTTTCACCTTGTGTATTGCCACTTTTTCCAATTACTTTAGGAATCTTCTCTCGCTGGTCCCACCATGATCAATCAAAAGCTTTTGCTCTTTCTCTAAGTTATGGATTAGGAATTATTCTCTGTTACGCGGCTCACGGACTTCTTTCAGCAGCGACTGGCGGAGTTTTTGGCAGCCTCACACAAAGTCCCGCTTACTTGTTAACTATAGGGAGTATTCTATTTCTTTCTGGCTTTGTTTATTCGGGACTGATCCCCTTTCCTTTTGCAAATAAACTTATAGAAATCGCTCAAAAAGTTGAGGGGCCCCTAGATCTTCGAAAAAAAACTTCTTTCAATAAACTTCTTTTTAAGGGTTTTTTAATGGGAGCCACTCTTGGCCTTGTTGCAAGTCCTTGCGTAGGCCCCATTCTTCTTTCTCTTTTAGCTTTATTGAGCCGACAACTTCCTGAAGGAAATCTTGAAAGTTATGCTTCGGGTTTTTTTGCTTTAAGTGTTTTTGGTCTTGGGATGGCTATCCCTTTTTTAATTTTAGGACATTTTTATTTTCGCCTTCATAAGAGAATTCAACTAGGCAAATTTTCACTCGTTGCTAAATATCTTGGAAGCGTTATGCTCACCGGAGCCTCTTTTTATTTCTTAATTCCCGGATCAAAAATTCTTTTTTCTAAAAAAGATATCTCTACTTTTCAAAAATACACATGGGAAAATAAACCAAACCAATCCTGGCTAATTATTGATTTTCGAGCGGACTGGTGCACGGCTTGCCTTGAAATTGAAAAAGAAGTTTTTATGGACCCCCAGCTTCAAGATTTTTTGAAAAAAAACTCTTGGTCAATTGTTCAGGTAGACATGACCCAAGCGGATCAAAACAAAGACATTGCCTCTCGCTTTAATGTTTTGAGCCTTCCAACCCTTATCTTTGTTTCTCCCAAAAACAAAACTTGCGAAAAACACACACTTAATGAAAAAGAAAGTGTTGAAAAGTTTATTCGTCGACTCGAGAGGGCCAAAAACGACTGCTCTTAAAGTACTCCGAAAAGAATATTCTCCACCCAATCCAACGACGCCACCAACCTGTTTGCGGAAAATTAGGACTTTCTACCGGATGATAATAAACAAAAATATCTTTTCTCTTACTTCGATCCAGTTCTTTTTTAATATACTCCAAAGCCCTTCGAGCATGATAAGAACTTGTCACAAGCAAAACGTTTTTAGAGTTTGTCTGCTCTGCAACTTCTCGAAGCTCAATAGCATTTTCAAGAGTATTTTTTGAAAACTTTCCAAGCCATATTTGAGACCGTAAAGAAGGATTTAAATCTTCAACGTTATTTGCTTTTAAAACATCATCCAAGGTCACAAAACTTTCTGTTCCTGATACCAGCAAAACAGCGCGAGGGTATTTTTTTAATAAATTAAGACCTGAACGAAAGCGCCCCTGCCCCCCCGTTAACACGACAATCATATCGACTGGAACTTCACTTTCTACATTAAATGGCTTTTCAGGATACTTAATGAGTAAAGAAAATTCGTACAAATCTTTTGTCCAGATAGCTAGACAGACAAAAAAGATAATTAAAAATAATTTAGAGGCCGTATTTTTCATCTCTGCCTTAAGGCAAAACAGCAATTGCCTCAATTTCTACCAATGAATTCAAAGGAAGTCCCGCTACCTGAAAAGTTGTTCGCGCAGGAGGGTTTTTTTCAGGAGAAAAACTTTTTGCGTACTCTTCATTGAAAGCTTTAAAGTCATTCATATCTTTTAAAAGAACCGTTGTTTTCACTACACTTTCAAAACTTGCTCCGGCTGCATCTAAAACCGCTGCCATGTTTTTTAAAACTCTTTGAGTTTGAAGACGAATATCGCCCTCCACCAGGGTCATCGTTTCAGGATTCAAAGGAATCTGCCCAGACATATAAAGCATTTTTCCCACTTTCATCGCTTGTGAATAAGGACCAATCGCTTTAGGCGCTAGGTCTGAATGAATTCTTTCTTTCATGATTCTCTCCTTTTCGCTTCCGCAGTAAATTCTTCTACTGCTTTTGGAAGGCTTGTTTTAATCAGTCCTTTTAAAATAAAACTTGGAACATTGACTGCAAACTCGAGGTCTAATTTGTAAGTAACTTGAGTCTTGTGAGCATCAACAAATGTTAGCTCCCAAATCCCATCATTTTTTTGAAAGAAGTCACCTTCCTTCAAGCTCCACCAAACCTTAGCTTTTTCATCCGTGTAATCACTCTTAACAGAAATCGAGTAATCAATTTTTTTCATCATCTCGACTTGCATTTGAACAACTGTCGCCTCTTTTGTTTTTTCAAGAACCTGAGCATGTTTTACTCCACTTGCAAAAAGCGGATACTTTTCAAAATCAAGAATAGCTTGATAAAGATTTTTAAGAGGAACGTCTACGATCTGACGATGTTGAGCTTCAGCCACAAGAGGATCTTAATCCGAAAATAGGCACTTTCTCAAAGCTTACGTGCCTTCAAAAAACGATAATGCAAATAAAGTTCATCTTTAACTTTTTTGAAGTCTAAAAGTTTAACGTTTGGCCATGGACTCAAAGTGTCATCGCCCCCCACAAGAGTTGGGTTCTTTCGGCCACCTAAAATCTTAGGGGTGAGCGTAAGATAAAGCTCTTGTAAAAGGCCAGCCTTTACAAAGCTGTGCATTAGCTCCCCTCCGCCCTCTACTAAAATATTTTCAAATCCTGCCTTAACGAAAGCTTGCAAAATTTTTTCAGGCTCAACAGCCTCTTTGCCCGCAACAATCACAAAGGCTCGATCCTGAGAAGACTCCAACGCTTTTAAATACGAATTCTCGCAGGTAAATAAAAAACGAATAACAGCTGGATCTTTCCAAAAAGGGAGACTTGGATCGATGACCCCGCTCTGAGAAACCACGGCATTGACTAAAGGTCGACCTCTTTTATTTTTTGCTTTAATCGGTTTCTGAAAAATTCGAAGAGTTTGGGCCCCAACCACGACAACTTCTGCTTGGTGACGAATGCGCTCCATCATTTTTTTATCAAAAGAAGTCCCAAGAGTTTTGTGAGGACTATTTAAATCCGCAATTTTTCCATCCAAAGAAATGGCAAGATTTGCAAAGACTCGAATTTTCTTTGACTTTGTTTTCTTTCCAGACATCTCGGTCCCAAGTCTAGCAGTCCTTAGAGGCTCCTGCTAGGATTCCCTTTATTACATGAATAGTCCCATAAACTTTTCTAATGCCTTGACTCTTTTTAGAATCGCCCTCTTGATTCCCATGGGTTGGCTTATGCAAAAAGATTTTAATTTTGCAGCGATGTGTGTCTTGATTCTTGCAGCCATAAGTGACGGATTGGATGGTTATTTTGCTCGAAAACTCAATCAAGTAAGTGATTTTGGAAAAATCATAGATCCTATTGCAGATAAAATTTTCTTAAGTGTTTCACTTTATCTTCTGGTGGGAGATCCCCTTCGCCAGCTCAACCCTTGGATTGCAAGTATTATTGTGGCACGCGAATTTTTCGTAAGCGGTCTTCGAAGTCTTTTTGCTAGCAAAAATATTATTTTAAGCGCTGAAAAAACTGCTAAATGGAAAACGGCTTTTCAATTCATAGGAATTGGAGCTTATCTTCTTAAAGATCCGCTATTAAGTTTTATGCCTTCTTCAATTATCATAGGAAAGATTTCTTTTCTGGTTGCCATTATTCTTAGCTACCTAAGTATGTTTCACTATATTAAAAAGTACCTATACTTAAAGTAATTCGATAATCACTTTCTTTTTCTCGAGCTCCTAAATTATAAGCCCAGTCCACAGAAATTGGTCCAACGGGAGTTCCATATCTAAAACCAAATCCAGCACCACTTCGAAGGCCTGTCGATCGCTTACCTTTTACTGTCTGGTCACGAAGGACATCCACTTCGCCCATTTCAAAAAAGGAGGCCATGCCAAGATCTAAAAAAAGAGGAACACGATATTCAAGACGACCAAGAAGAGCCTGCTGCTCCGATACCCCTGCCTCGTCAAAACGCAAAAAGTTTTCAGGTAAAAACCTTAAAGATGTTCGACCCCCCAGGACCAATCGCTTGTTTTCAGGAATAATAGAATTTTCTCCAATACCCCAAAGATGATCATATCCCAGCGATAAGGCTAAAACGGCTTTTTGTCCCAAATGAAAGTATTTATTAAATCTTGTGTAGGAACTTATAAAATTTACGCCACTTAAACTGCCCATCAAAGGAGAATAATATTCAACATTTTGGCTGAGAAACCAGCCTGATAATGGGTTAAAAATATTGTCTCGGTAATCAATCAAAAACTCAAGACCGTTTCCTCCTAATTGATATTTTTGCGTACTTTGATTGGGTTCCGTGATTTTATTAAAAATCCTCGGAAGCTCGTAGGTATGAAGAGTGAAAATTGTCGTAAAATGATCTGAAAATCTTTTCTCAAATTTACTCGAAAAGGTTGTCTCTTCTGTGTTAAATCCCGCAATTGCTTCACCATTTTCATATTGAATATCATCACTTAACCTGTAGCGCGCATCAAAACGAAGACGGCCTGAATAACCTAAAGGAAATGGTTCGATGAATGAAAAGGAGTAATCTTGCTCTAAAAATTGAAACCGTTGAAGCTTATGACTTACGGTACTTTTAACAAAAACACCTCGATTCCATCCTCCGATATTTCTATACGTAAATTCAGCAAAAGCGACAAAACCCAAATCGCTTCGAAATCCTGGACCCAACTCAAGAGATCCACCCGCTCGTTCTTTCACATCAACCTGATAATCTACTAAGGCCTTATCTCCTACCATTTCCAGGTTTTCACCCAGCGGCTTCAGATCGACCGTAGAAAAAAGACCCGTTGCTTGAAGACGATTTTCAAATTCAGCTAGATTTTTAGGAGATAACTTATCTCCAATTTCAGCCGTCCCATCTCCCAATTCTCTTAAAATAACTTTTTTACGAGTTCGAGAATTTCCACGTATAAAAACATTTCGCAAATAAACTTGAGGGCCACGTTTTATATTAATTTGAGTTTCGACTGTATTCAAAAGTTGATTTTTATTAAGAATCTTTTCAGGATCAAAATTAATCTCAGAATAAAGAAAGCCTTCGTCTTCATAGGCTCGCTTAATTTTCTTAAGAACGTCTTGAAGTTTATCACCATCAAAGAAATCTCCCTCACTTGGTAAAACAAGACCTTTAACAGGAAGAAGACTTTCTTCAGAATCTGTAATTTTAAAATGAGAATACTGATAGCGCG
>JBILWH010000104.1:0-5334 GCA_044370015.1 Bdellovibrionota bacterium
GCAAAAATTGATGCGGGAATCGCAACAGAGGCCATTATTGTTCCTGTTAAGATTTTAGAAACTAAATTCATTCTCATAAGAACAAGAATAAACGATTTCTTGCTACTCAGAGGAACTAATTTCGTTAAAAAAACGTTAAAAAAAGCGTCAAAAATCCATCCAAGGCCTGTCATTCCCACAACAATTTGAGATCCTATAAAGGCATGAACAATTTACTAAAAACTTTCTCATTGATCGCACTCATCTGCACCTCTGCACTCCATGCCTCTGTTGCAAAAAAACCCTCAAATCTAAATGCCGATTACAAAAAACTCCAAATGCACATCAATGAGTTCAATAAAATTAGCCTTCAATTTAATCAAAGCAAAGACATGAATAAAATCGATCAACTCATTTCAAACCTAGAAACTTTTACAGAGAGAAAAATGAGTTTTATTGAAAAACAATTCATCAAAGCAGAATTTTCACGAATGGAGAGTATGCCTGTTGCGGAACTTTCTCCTCAAGAAATTAAATTCTATGACGAGACTGACTCCAAAAAAGAAGTGTTTTTGAGTATGCAAATTGTTGACGCTGAAAAAAACCTCTTTAAGTATAACAACAAAGTTTTTGAGCTTAATCCCACCTTGCCCATACAGGACAACCTCAAAGTTCTTATAAACGGACTCATAGCAGCGTCTAATTAAAATGTTATTTTCTTAACCAAAAATTCACACAAAAAAGATAAATAAAATTACATTTTTGAATCTAAAACTGCGAAAATATAAGTATGCGTTTTTTTGCTGCACTCCTCATGGGAGTATTATTTATTGAAAATACTTTAGGGCAATCAAGTAGCCTTGTCTCAAATGCCACATCCACTCAAGATGCTGCTGATCTTCGTCGGGAACAGCAACTTCAACTTGAAAGCTTGATTGCAAACGCAGAAAACGATGCCAACAGACAAAAACTTGATTTACAAAATCAACATGCCGCTCTTCAAGTACAACTTTCAAATTGTGGAACAGACAAAAGCATCGCCAATATTCAAGCCCAAAAAGATGCTGATGATAAAAAAACTAATGCCCAAACAAGCGCCCTTCAGCAAGGCGTAGGAGGCGTTGCTCCCCTGCTTTCAGGAATAAAAGATATGTATCAAGGAGCCAAAGGAAAAGCTGATGAAGAGATAAAAAATGCGGTAGACACGTACAATCAATCAAACAGCCCATCAAATTTTAGCCACTCCACCACCGACCCAAGCAGCACAGCCGCTACCCAAAAACCAGCAAGCTCCTCTCAGGGAACAACTGCCTCCAATCCTGCTTTTGTAACCTGTACAACCACACGTATGTCTTCTGATGGTAAAAACGTAGCCAACGTTCTTAGAGACATAAACGTGAAGATGGCTCAAAACGTTCCAGGAACCCCCACATTTAATCAGGGTTGTTATGCAAAATTAGCTCACCTAAAAGGTCTTGCAGAAGAAGCTCGCGACACGATTCAAAAAGCGGAAAAACAAAAAGCTCAGGTGGGCCAAGGCCTTACTCAAACAGCTGCCGCTGCTGCTCAACTTGGGTTAACAGGTTATTTAATGAACCAAGGGAAAAAAGGAGCCGAAAATGATCTTCAAGCAGCAACTCAAATGGGAGACATTAGATACGATGCGTGTGTAGAAGGGATCAAAAGCCAAGCAGATGCCATTCAGCGCCAAATTGATGCGATCAATGCACAACTTGCCAGTGACATCGATCGCCTTCGAAAACAATTTGCCGCAAAAAGAGTAGACATATCTCCTAACGACTCAAATGGTCTTCCTGTTGCTGAGGATACAAATATTGGAGTGAGTGAACTAAGCGGAGGCGCTGTTCCGTCTTCAAATTTAAATTCTAAAAATCCTTTTGCATTAAATAATAAAAAAACAGGTGGTAGTGGCGGAAATTCTGGAAACCCAGGATCGGGTGGCAGCTTAAGTGGAGCTAATGGAGGCGTTGGTTGGGACTTTAACAATCCAAACAACAATGTCGATTCAGGACAAATGCAAGGTCTCCCCAGTCAACCTGATAGTGGAACTCTTGCAAGTGGCGGCGATGGAACCGGGGGAGGAATTCCGTCAGGCGATAACCCTTTTGGAGATCCCATGATGCCTGGCGAAGAAGATCCTTTTGCCAACGTTGGCCCAGAAGGCGCAAAGCAACCGACAAGCTATGGAAATGGTTTTATGGAGCTTGCCCGACTTACCCATCGCAGAGTCTATGCTCACCTTGGTGAATTACTTGGGGGAACAGGTACAAGCAAAAGTCCTCAAATTACTAATAAAGAAAATAAAAATCCTGAGCGAACAATTACTTCTACAAAAAATTAATTTTAATGACGTCTCAAAATTGCGACAACATTCGTCAGTCGCTCACCTATAAGATTGTTAAAATTTAAATTCATTTTGATCTGATCCTCTTTTTGATCGGCGATTTCAATCAAGGCCTCATACTCATCACCGATCAAAACATATTGATGAAAGCGACATTTTGTCTCAGTTACATTCCAAGACTGAGAATTTTTTTCATTAAAATCTTTCAACCAAAGATCTAAGCAACGCAACAAATAGCTATAAACAAACATTCCGTGAGCAATCGGCCCCTGCAAACCCATTTCTTTTGCAACTGCATCGTTTTGATGAATAGGATTGGGATCTCCCGCTACTTCAGCAAACATTTTGATGGTCTCGAGATTTACAAAATATTTCATTCCTTGATACCTCGAACAATCACAGTTCCCTCGGCAATCGCATAGGTTTCACCCTGAGAAGAATAAACATTTTTAAGTTCTAAAAAAGTCACAAGATCCCCACCGAGTTTTCTAGACATAACCTTAGCGATTGAAACTGTTGAGGTAAGCTGATCACCCACCTTGAGTGACTTAAAATATTGAAAGGTCTGGGAGACGTGCAGCAACTGCTTTAAAGAAATTCCTAGATCTGCAAAAACTTTAAACTCACCCTCTCTCAAACATCCATAAAAAGAATGAGGCAGCTCTCCACTTGCTTCAAAGGGATAAGAAAGGGTTTTAAAATATTTCTCCACCCACTCTTTTGTCACAAGAATCTCGATCTCGGGGTATCGACGATTCACAAGGTCAGGGGTTAGAAGAGAAGTCTGTGTTGGCACAATTTAAAAAAGTTAGTCAATTTTCTACCTCTTTTCTAGGGCCGAGCCGCTGCGCACGCTTAAGTTTTTTAAGTTTTGTATGTTTTTTGCAAATACACACTAACTGTTTTCAATTAAATGCCTCACCGCTATTTTTTTATAGTGCCTATGACACAATGACTCTTCCCCTACCCCAAGGCCACCTTCTAAACCTTGAGGGAATCATGAGCATTTCCTCACGCTTTATAAAACAAAATTACGAAGCGACAGGTGTCTTTGCCTTTACTCAAAATTCGCAAGTTCTTTTACATGGCTTCTACGTGGCTCCATCTTTTTTCAAACACAACGCTGAAACGCATGAAAAAGTTAACTACCTCGGCACTCAAGGCTGGGCGCTTTCTGTAGGACGCGCCAACATAACTTACCCCCAATCCACTTATCGAGGCTTTGTTCAACTGACCTATCGACAAACAAAAGCTAACTCATCAGATTTTCACAACCAAGAACTTGTTTCAGAACTTCAACTTCCTGACCCTTATCAAGAAAGAAAATCTCTTCTTTTGACCATGGGCACAGGAACGACTCACACAGATTTGGTTTCTCAAAAAAAACCCCTACTTGATTCAGAAATTTTAATTTCTTTGCGTTACGATTATGAAAAAGGAAATTTTTTCTCGTGGATAAAGGGCTCCATTTTTTATCCGACATTCCTCGACATTGGAGCAACGGGTGGATGGTACAAACTGTTTAACGATATTGGGAGTGGAACAAACAGCAGCGTCACAGATGCTTTTCTTATGGGTCCCAGAATTCGAGCTCGGTTTTTTAAAAATCATCTCGGCTTAGATTCTTCTTTTATCTGGCCACTCTACCGAAGCTTTGATGGCAAAGCCCTCTTCACATCTCCAAGGTTCGATGTGTCATTTGTGATGAGTTTTTAAATTTTCAATACCGACACTGGTAAACTACTGACTGACTCTTAGCTTAGAAATCCTTAATTGAACAGAAATTTTCTCACGCCATTCTTGTAATTCGGGAATCACAAGAGCATCTATTTCTTGATGATTATTTTCTGAAAATTTTTGGCAAAGTTCTTCAAAACCAAAACCAATCACCGAACCAAAATTACCGAATTTCCATTTCACATGACGCTCTTTCATCACGGTACGATCTGAAAGTCTTAATCTTGAAACACAAAAAAGAGGCTGCGGGTTTGAGCGACCCCAAGGCCCCCCCAAGCTCAAGCGCTGAACATCCTCAATGGTGGGAAGATTTTCGATGTATCCATCAAAATCAATGCTTCTACCCAAAGCACTGCTCGATGAAAAATCCATGGTTCGAATGTAAGCCTCAAAGTGACTAAGCTTTTCAGCGTTGATTTCTAAGCCGGCTGCTTCCGCATGCCCTCCAAATTTTGCAAGGATTGAACGCGCTCCTTCTAAAAAAGAAAGGCAATGAAAACCCGCAGGACAACGCATGGAGCCTCTAAATGTTCCTTGGTGAGTTTTTGAAAGAACAATTGTGGGCAGGTAAAATTCCTCAACAAGGCGTGCGGCTACAATTCCTAACACACCCTCTACCCAGCCCTCTCCATAAACACATAAAACTTTTTGCTCAGACTGGGCTTGCTTCCAGGCTTGTTCTTGAGCTTCTTTTAAAACAACAGCCTGCGAAGCCACTCGATCGGCATTCAAGGCCTCTACATCTGTTAAAGCTAAATGAGCTTCTTCAAGAGAAGGCGCTTGCAAAAGCTTGAGCGCTTTTTCTACCTGCCCCATACGACTGGCGGCATTGAGTCTGGGCGCTACTGTAAAAGCAACATCTCTTGCATCTAGATCTTTTGTAATCGAAGAAGTCAAAAGCCTTAGACCTGGACGACCTTTTTGAGGCCAACGCTTTAATCCCTCTCTAACAAGAGCGCGATTCACTGGCGTTAATTCCATTTGATCGGCGATTGTCGCAAGCGCGACAAGATCTAAAAACTCATCCATTTTGATTTCTTTTTTGAGCTTGGCTTTAATACCAGCACATAAAAAAAACATCACCGCTGTTCCACACAGCATTCCCAATTCAGAAGCACAATCGCCTTGATTGGGATTCACAATGTAGGGCGTCTCAGGGAGCGTGGGACCCGGCAAATGATGATCGGTGATCACAAAAGGAACATTTTTCTTTTGAAGCCACTCTGCAGGTTCAACGGCTGTAATTCCTGAAT
>JBILWH010000105.1:0-5290 GCA_044370015.1 Bdellovibrionota bacterium
TTTACGCAGTTAGCACAATGGATGGCCTCTACTTTTAAAAAAATATCGTTATTTTCGGGATGAAGATCGTGATGGTCTAAGTGGTTGTGACCCATTTAATATTGCATCCAATACTTGCTTTTTGATTTGAAGAAACAGGTTTTCCGCTAAGAAGAGATTCAATAGCGGCTTTGAGATCATTGCCTGTGACGGGAATACCGTTACCGGGGCGCGAATCGTCCATCTGACCGCGGTAGGCAACCTTGAGTTGCGAATCTAAAATATAAAAATCGGGAGTGCAGGCTGCTTGGTAAGCTTTTGCAACTTCTTGGCTTTCATCAAAGCAATAGGGAAAATTATAGCCAAGTTTTTTAGCCACTAATTTCATTTTTTCTGGTGAATCGTCGGGGTAGTTTTTTGCGTCGTTTGAATTGATCGCAATAAAAGCAACGTCTTTGTTTTTTTCATACGAGCGCGTGAGGTTCACAAGGCTTTCGTTGATGTGTTTTACATAAGGGCAGTGATTGCAAATAAACATCACTACAACAGCTTTTTTTCCTGCATAATCTTCAAGTTTGATGATTTTTTCACTGCATTCATCGTTGAGTTGAAAGCGTGGAGCAGGGGTTCCGAGGGGGATCATATTAGATGGAGTGAGTGCCATAGGAGAAAAGTTTATCTTAAGAGATAAAAAGTAGCGAATGGGCTTTTTGTTGTGCCTTGCGTTAAGTGTCTTTTCTCACGTTTACTCTTTGTCTTTAGAAGTTTTGGGCTCTAAACTTATTTCCAAGTCATGAAAATTTTGCGTTTGGAATTGCAGGGTTTTAAATCCTTTAAGGATAAAACCATCATTCATTTTGACCAGCCAATTACGGCAATTGTGGGAAGTAACGGCTGCGGCAAGTCAAACGTCGTTGATGCTCTTTATTGGGTGATGGGAGACATGTCCCCTAAGCATTTGCGCGGAAGCCAAATGACGGATGTGATTTTTTCTGGAACTCGCAATACTCAAGCGATGGATATGGCCGAAGTCACTCTTGTGATGGAGCGAAATCCTGAAACAGATCCTGCTTTGCCTCCTCAATTTCAGACGATGAATGAAGTGCAAATCACACGTCGTTATTATCGTCACGGCGAATCTGAATATTTTATCAATCGTGTGAATTGTCGTTTGCGCGATATTCAAGAGTTTTTCATGGACACAGGGATTGGGGCTAAAAGTTACTCGATCATCGAGCAAGGTGCGATCACGCGTATGGTGGCGCAAAAACCAGAAGAGCGTCGAGTTGTGTTAGAAGATGTTGCGGGAATCACAAAATTCAAAGCGCGTCGTGCAGAAACAGAACGTAAATTAGAACAAAGTAATCTCAACCTTCAACGTGTTGATGATTTGGTAAAAGATTTGCAAAAGCAATTGGGAACTTTGCAGCGCCAAGCTGAAAAGGCTCAAAAGTTTAAAGAGTGGAGCGATGAGCTTCGTAATCTAGAGATTCGCGTTGCCGGAAAAGACTGGACCACTCGTCGCGATCGTCTTTCTCAGAGTAAAGGTGAAACTGAAAACACCTCTCAAAAATTAACCACTTTAGAAGCTGAACTTCACAACAGTCGCGCAGAACTTCAAAAATACCGCGAGAGCTTTGAAGCCCTTGAGCAAGACTTGGCGTACCTTCGCTCTTCACGCCAAGAAAATGAATTAAAGATCAAAGAAAAAGAAGGACACATTCAAGGATTGCTCATCAAAGAAGAAAGTCTTGTGCGTCGTCGCGAGCGTGATGAACAAACAAGAAAAGATTTAAGTACAAGAAAAGAAGAACTTGATCTAACACTCAACACACTGGCAGCGGATTTGCTTTCAACAGAAGCCGAAGTGAGTTCATTCATTCAAAAAATTGAAGAGCTTCGCACAGGCATTGATCAAGTTCGCAATGAGTATGAAGTTCTACGAGCTCAAGTGGATGCTTCTCGAAGAGATCTGCATGTTCAAGATCTTGCGATCACAAAACTTTCACAAGAAATACAAGTCGATCAAAAACAAACACTACAGCTAGAAGATCGCCAACAAATCATTGAAGAAACTCGCGTAGATATTGAACGTGAATTTATTTCTAAGACAAACGAACGATCAGGTGCTGAGAGACTTTTACAAGATGCTTTTGCGGAACGTAAAGATTTAGAAGGTCAAAAAGAAAATATTGATCAGCGTATTCAAGGCTACGAGCAAGAACTCGCAGCAGCCTCTGATCAGTTACTTAAAGCACAAGAAGATTTAACACGCGATCGCGTCAGGCACTCTCACCTTCATGAGCTCGATAAAAACTTAGAAGGAATTGGGGCAGCAAGCCGCTCTCTTGCAATGCACATGAGAGAGCAAGGACATATGAGTCCTTTGATTGCCGACCAAGTGAAGGTGCCTCAGCTTCTTGAGCGTGCTGTCGAAGCTGCTTTTAGTGATTTACTTGAAACGGTTGTTGTTGAAAAAAGTGCTGAGGCAGAAGAGCTTCTAAATTATCTGAAACTTAGCGATAACCCTGAAGCAAAGAGCACTCGTATCAAGTTCTTTATCAAAGACTTTGTGCGCTCGGCTCCAGCTCCTGTTACGACTTCAGCGCCAGAATCTTTTTCAACTGAAGCCACTCCGGGTCCCGACAATTTTGTAAATCTCGCAGCAAACGCTCAGCTTTCAGCTACTGTTACCCCTGAGAGTCGTCCAACCATGACGATGGATCGTTATTTGAGAGAGCATCCTGCTGTTGTGGGTCGCTTAGATGAGTTACTCACACAAGATGGTGTGATTCCTACGTGGGCTCAGAATTATGGCCACTGGTGGGTTGTGCGTGATCGAAGTGCCTTTGAAAACTTGCGTCCTTCTATTAATAACGAAGTCACGCTTGTTTCTTTGGAAGGGGATCTTTTCTATCCAAATGGATTTGTGGATTATGCTCCTTTCGAAGAGAGCGATGAAAGCGTGGGGCACTTGGTTCAGCGTCGTCGTGAACTTCAAGAATTGAAGCTTCGAGTTGAAAACAAAACTGTCGAAGTTGAAGCCCTTCATTCACAAGTTGATAAATTAAAGAAAAATTTGAGCTCCGAGAGAGAAGCTTACAAGTTGCTCACTCAGCGACTTGTCGCTCTCAATCCTGGCTTACAAAAGCATACGGATTTAATTCGCGATCTTGAAGGTCAGGTTGCTCGATTGTCCGAGAAAAAAGACAATCTCAACAGAGAATACGAGCAAAACTCTGAAAAGCTTGAAACTCTAAAGTCTCAACTAGAAGAGAGAAATGAGCGACTCATTGATCAGAGCAACGCTCGTAAGTCTTATGAAGATGCTTTGAACGAGAACTTGGAGCAGTTAAAACTTGTTGAGCTTCGCAACCGAGATAAATCTCAAGAGTTAGAGTCTCAGCAAAAACTTTATAATGATTTGCTTAAAAAACTCACAACTCAAAAAACGGAGCAAGCAAGTTTGCTCCAAGAAAAGAATTTGTCAGATTCTCGCATTCAGCAGTTGGATGCAGAGTTAGTAGATATTGCTTCTTTGTTAGAGCAATTATCTGTTGAGCAACAAGAATTGCAAAAAATGCGTCAGCAGTTGCAGGTGATTTTTGAAGAAGTTCAAGAAAAAGAAATCCATGCAGATAGCCAAGTTAAAAATCAGCGCAAACTCGTCACGGAGTTTGAGGATGTTGTTGCCAAAACTCAGCAAGAAGTTCAAAAGGAATTTGAGCGTCTGAAGAATCTTGAGCAAGACACTGCGGTGAATGAAGTTGAAATTCGAAACATCGAAGAAAGAATGCAAACTCAATATCAGTTGAAGTTCGATGAGATGTCTTCGGAAGATCTTCAAAAGATTTTGGCTCCGTCTGATTTTGAAGAAGAGCTCAATCCCGAGTTGAACCGTGAAAAAGTTGAACGTCTACGAGGGAAGATTGATCGCTTGGGCAAAATCAACATGGTTGCCATGGAAGAATATCAAGAACTCGGCAAACGCTATGAGTATCTTTATGTTCAGCGCCAAGACTTGTCTGAAGCGATTAAGTCTTTGTACGATGCAATTGCTCGCATCGATGAAGAAAGTCGTGAGCGTTTCCGTGAAGCTTATGAGTCTGTGAACCAAGCCTTCAAGTCGACTTTCCCTCTTATGTTTGGTGGTGGTCAGGCTGAGTTGAAACTCACTGATCCAGATAACTTGCTTGAAAGTGGTGTTGAAATTGTTGCGCAACCTCCAGGCAAGAAATTACAGTCTGTGACCTTGCTCTCGGGTGGAGAAAAAGCTCTCACTGCTGTGAGTCTCGTGTTTGGTATTTTCAGCATCAAGCCTTCTCCGTTTGCGGTTCTCGACGAAGTGGATGCTCCGTTGGACGACACAAACGTGGGTCGATTCAATCAGCAGGTGAGAAGAATGTGTGATAAATCACAAATCATTCTCATCACTCACCACAAGCAATCGATGGAATCAGCAGACGCCCTTTATGGTGTGACAATGGAAGAGCCAGGAATTTCTAAGATTGCGAGTGCGCGATTGGGTAAGATTTAGTTTTTTATTTGTAGCTTTGAATTTCTTTGAGACTCTCAGCGACGTCCTTTTTTCGCTGAGGAATAGTCCAACTCATATGTTTAACGTCTGCTTTGTCTACTTCAACAACGGGTTGAAGTTTTAGGGCACTAAACATTTGATCAAGAAAATATTTTTGAGCATTTGCATGTGCAGCACCTATAGTTACGATTAAGTCTCTATGTTCTTCCAAAGAAATTTTGCAATACACATCAGCTATGTTTTGAGCAAATATTTTATTTCTTATGTCCACACTGAAAACCTCTGTTACAAGATCAAGGTTTTTTGGGTCACTAAGGTTTGGGTTGGAAGATAGATAATCTATAAGTTCTTTAGGGTTGGATGAATCATTTTTTTGAATAAAAAGTTGAATTTTAGCATTGATTGCTTTTTCTAAAAACATACCTAGTCTTTTGAAAGTCAAGTGGGAATTGATGAGTTCTATGCTTAGAGTGTCTAGCTTTTCTGAATCAGTAATGGTTTCTCTATTTTGTAAAATTTTAGAAAGCAAAAGGGTTATATTTTTTTCAAGTGATGAATTGTCTTTTCCAATTAGGCTTAAAATTTCATCTCTATCTTTATCAACTGAAAAATCTGTAAGAGCTCTGTAGATCATAGTCGTCATTTGGCCTTTATCAGTAGTCATCTGAGAAAAAAGATTTTTTGATTGAAGGTTGAGTGGTGCCTCTAAGTGGAAAACTTTTTGATTTATTAAGGTTTGTGCACAAAAGAGTAAAGTCGTAAAACTTGAGTTTT
>JBILWH010000106.1:0-5273 GCA_044370015.1 Bdellovibrionota bacterium
AATCAGGACAGGGAAAACTTTCGACTTCTGAATAAGCTACGCCTTCGAGTTCACACGCTCGAATCAAACCTTCACGAAGTCGCAAAGAATCAATCCAACGCTCTTCATGCATCCCCTCTTCGGCCCAAATTCTCTTAAAAGATTCTCCGCCCGTGCTGACCCACCCTTTAAGAACGGGCGCTTCTAAAATATGAGCTACGGGGATTCCCAATCGCGATAATTGCCGAATCATAGGCGATAACAAACTTCGCGAGACACGAACGGGACGTAAAGCTTCTGTATCTTTTTTGAGATGAAGTAACTCCACCTGATGACCTAGGTTTTTAAATCTAAGAGCTGCCCAAACTCCTACTATTGATGACGCAAAGACGCGTATTTGCACTTTTTCTCCCCCGAACATTTTTCAGTGTAGCAGAACTTTTTAGAAAGGCCTAAGTTCTGTAGCTATGAAGATTGCTGTTTTTGGATCAACAGGATTTATTGGAAAAAAACTTACAAGCAAAGCCGAAGAAAAGGGCCACACAGTTGTTTCACTCGATATTCGTAAAAATATTGACTGGAAAGATCAACTCAAAGACTGCGACGCTGTCGTAAATTTGGCAGGCCATCCATTGTTTAAGGATCGATGGAACGATCGGATCAAGGCTCTGATTTATGATTCACGAATTGAGGGTACACATGCCATTGTGCAAGCGCTTGCGGGATCAAAAGTAAAAGCTCTCGTGAATGCCTCTGCCATTGGAATTTATGGATCAGGCACTCAAGACTGCACTGAAGAAAGTCCACATGCAGATGATTTTCTTGCGCGTGTTTGCAAAGCTTGGGAAGCAGAGGCGCTTGCAGCACAAAGATTATATAAAATTCGTACCGTGTGTGCGCGCTTTGGAATTGTTCTCGGAAAAGAAGGGGGAGCTCTTGCACAAATGCTTTTACCCTTTAAGTTAGGAGTGGGCGGCCCGATCGGAAGCGGCAAGCAAGATATGAGTTGGATTCACGTAGATGATGTTGCAGGACTTGTTTTGCATGCACTGGAAAATGAAAAGATAAATGGCGCAATGAATGTCACTGCACCCGGAATTGTGAGCAACAAAGAATTTTCAAATGTCTTGGGCAAAACCTTGCATCGCCCTGCTTTTTTGCCGGTTCCCAAATTGGGCTTGTATGTAATGGTGGGCGAGGCAGCGGGCGTGATTGCCTCTGGGCAAAGAGCCATTCCTCGAAAAGCTTTAGAGACTGGATACAAATTTAAATTTGAGAATATTTCTTCTGCGCTTGAAGCGATTGTTTAGTTTTTTATTCTTTTTATCAAATTTCACAAATAAAAAAAGCCCCCTCGGTCCGAAAACCGAGAGGGCTTTATAGCTTTAGCTATGAACTAAATTCTAACGAATTAGAAGTTAGCAACAATGCCAGCTTGGATAGCGTTAACAGGCTCTTCTTTAGTGTCTGCATCAACTTTCAAGTAAGAGTAGTCAAGACGACCCTTAACTGAATCGCTGAATTTCCACATAGCGCCTACAGTTGCAAGCATAACGTTGTTTACGTCAGTTCCTACCAATTCACTAGTAATTGGGCTCAAGTATGCTTTGCTGTTTGTATCTAAGTACTCACCACGCACGTTAAGAGCGAGTTTGCTTGTGAGGTCATAACCAACGTTTACACCAACACCAAAGTCAGACTTTGCAGCATCATCATTTGCATCATTTGCGTCAGCCTTGTCTAACAATCCATATACTCCGAGGTCGAAGCCACTAAAGTTTCCGTGGACGTTTGCAGTCACAGTGTAACCAAGTTTGCCCTCCAGAGGAACAGCAGTAGCAGCAGGAGTAGCACCATCACCACGACCACCGGTTTTGAAAAGAGCACCTACGTCCGCTTTAACTGCGTCGAGGTCTGCATTTACAACAACACCAAGATCAGGGTTATGAGAGCCTGCTTTTGAACCATCAACAGTATCACTGTTGTTAGCAACAAGAGCAGAAACTTTGAGCATGTCGCTCAAAGAATAGCTTCCTGTCCAACCAGTGTGGCTGTCAGGTGTATATCCTTGGAGCATACCCTTACTGATCAAACGGTGAGTCCATGGATCAACTGTTCCAGCATAAGCTCCAAACATTCCGTCGAATTTTCCGAGTTTCCAAGAAAGGCCATTGTCCATGCTTGTTGACAAGAAAGCTTGAGCAATTTCAAGATCAGTTCCGTTATACTTAACGTCACTGAAAACTTGCCATTCGCCAAACTTCTTACCTACGTAAACGCCACCTTCACGAACCAAGAATTCGTTTGATGAAGCGGCATCTTTTTGGTGGATGCTGTTATATCCAGCGTCTACATAACCACCGAGAGTCACTCCTTCGTCAGCTGCGAAAGCGCCGAGTGAGAGAAGTCCCCCTACTACTAACATTCCATATTTATTCATTTTCTATATCCTCCTTAAACACTTTTTCTCCCTCAAGAAAAAGCACCCCTTTGGGGGCACGTCTCACCTTTGATTATGCCGTAGGCCTAAAAGAGAGCAATATGCTTAAGTTGCTGAATATATAAATATTTTATGCGGTGCGTTTAGATCCTGGGGCAAAATAGGAAACTTTTGAATCTCACTTTTTTATACCTCATTAATATCACACCTCCACATACTCACTCTTTCAATTGACAGCTCATCGGGCTTTTTCTATTTACTTTTTGTGGCTAGAAAAAACGATCGAATAGTGGTGACCCTAGAATGTACCGAAGCTCGCAAATTAGGCGAGACTCCTAGTCGCTATGTCACTAAGAAAAACAAAAAAAACACGACTGAAAAGTTGGAACTTCGTAAGTACAACCCTTACCTCAAACGCGTAACTGTTCACAAAGAAGTTAAGTAATTTCGTATTATAAAGAAAGCTTATGCTAATGTCAGAAGGCTTTCCGGCAAACTCTCTCGCTGAGCGCACACAAACCTGGACTCTCGTCGATCAAAATCCTTTTGATATTTTGATTATTGGTGGCGGTATCACTGGTGCAGGCATTGCACGCGACGCTGCTTCTCGCGGACTAAAAGTGTTACTTGTTGAAAAACATGACTACGCATGGGGCACAAGTTCTCGCTCCTCAAAACTTATTCACGGCGGAGTTCGCTATCTTGAAAACTTTGAATTCAACCTCGTCAAGGAAAGCACTCTTGAACGCGCACTCTTGTGGAAGCTTGCTCCCCAACTTGCTAAGCCTCTTGCTTTTTTGTTTCCTGCTTATAAAAAATCTCGAGTTGCTCTCTGGAAGCTAAACGTCGGTTTGTGGATTTATGATTTCTTGGCACGCTTTAAAGTCCCAGAAATTCACAAAAGATTTTCACCTCAACAACTTCGCAGCATTGAGCCCGCACTCAAACAAGAGGGTCTCACGGGCGCCATTCACTATTTCGACGGAGCCACAGACGATGCTCTTCTCACACTTGCAAATATTTTGGACGCGCAAACACTCGGCGCAAAAACTCTTTCACGTGCAGAGTGCACCGCAATTTCATGGAATGAAAAAGCTTCAAAATCTTTTAAAGAATTTCACTCTATTGAGGTCGAAGACAAACTGAGCGGCGAAAAGAAAAACATTCGAGCTCGCGTGGTGGTCTCTGCCGCAGGCCCTTGGACCGATGCTTTGCTTGCAAAACTTGTCAGTGATCCCAAAAAAGCTCCCGCAAAACTTTTGCGCCCCACTCGTGGCTCACACTTAGTCGTGAGCCAAGAAAAACTACCCCTTAATCATGCCGTAGTGATGACCCATCCACAAGACGGACGAGTTTTGTTTGGAATTCCTTGGGGAGATTTTACTGTGGTTGGAACAACTGATTTAGACGACTCAGGAAATCCTGAGCAAACACAAATGACAGGCGAAGAAGTGGATTATCTTCTAAAGTCAGCACTAGATTACTTTCCAACTCATCCCCTTACTCGAAGTGATGTGATCAGCACATGGACCGGGCTTCGCCCCTTGATGGCGCCCGCATCAGACATGTCGGAGTCGAATGTTTCTCGAGAGCATTACATTAACTTTATCGATCCAGGACTATTAATCGTGGCGGGTGGAAAGCTCACCACTTTTCGCCAAATGGCAGAAGAGTGCGTAGACCGCATTGTGGGTGAAACTCAAAAGTGGGCCACCCCTCTGACAAGCGTTCTCAAAAAAACTCTCACCAAAGAACGTCCGCTTCCTTATATTTTTTCACCCAGCACTCACTACTCGAACAATGCTGAATCAAATTTCATTGGTAGTACCGAAGCAGCACGCATGCACGTAGAAGAGGTCGAAGCCATTCTCAAAACTCAATGTGTATTCACGCTTGAAGATTTTATGGTTCGTCGCACCTCGATTTATTACAAAGAACCTCAAAACGGACTCCGGCTTCTTCCCCAACTCAAAGTGGTTTTTCAAAAAGTTTTATCTTGGAATGAAGAAAAATGGCAAAGCGAAGTGACTGCTTACGCGGGTTACGTTGATCATCACGTCACAAACGTGCTGAAACAAAATTAAAAAAATTATATCCGACGAAAATAAATAGAAAGCTCTAACTTGTGCATTCCGCTTGGCAAAAAACGAGTGAGTAAAATTCTGCCCTCTAGGCTCGCCGTGAATTTTTCCCATTCATGCGGCAAGTACTCTTCTACTCCCAAACTCAAGCGAGTAACTTCCACTTGTGCATCACCCGAGTAATAATCCTTCAGACGATCTGCGGCCTCTTCCCACACATCACTTAATTTTCCGTGATCATAACCCAACACGTGTGTGGCCTTTAAAAAATGAACCAATTTGTTTATAAAAAAAGGCGAAAGTTTTTGAGCATCGGGAGTCTCAAAGTATTTTTGCATGATCGCAAATCGTGAATTCACCTGCATTTCATCGCGCACGTCTTTGATTTCTCTATGATCCAACCACAAGCTTCTTCGAAGCTCTGGAAAGTGAATATGCGAACGCTTTGAACCCTCTTCCACCACAACACCCAGTGCAAGTGGCCCTAACTCTTTTACATCAAACCCTAAATCAGCGAGAAAACCATCTGTAGCAGGCAACACGACCGCTCCTAAACAAAAATCAGATTTTTCAGTACTCACAGAAGAAATACTCACGGAAGTAGAACCTTCAAACATTCCACTGCTGAATGCAAGGTGATTTTTGCGTCCTCTTTTGAGCCTATACGGGGCGCTACTTCAACCAAATCCCCTCCCAACAAAGGAAAGCGCGCGCAGAGTTCGTGCAAAAGTGTTTTGACGTAATCCAGATCAAACCCGCCCTTTTCGGCTGTG
>JBILWH010000107.1:0-5266 GCA_044370015.1 Bdellovibrionota bacterium
TAAACGAAGACCCAACACATGATGAGAGCCTTTTTCAATGCTTGCCTCAGAGCTACCAAGAGCTGCGTTTCCAAAATCGTAATCAACTTGCCAAAAACCAGCGACTCCTAAGTCATAAAAATTTTTCAAAGTATAATTAAGAGACAATTCATTGCTAAAGTTATAGGCATAAGAAATTTCGTTTGTTGGATTTTTTGTAGCATAAGGCGCTTTTCCTTTTAGGACAGACGACACCTCTGCATCGTTTACCAAGCTTAACTCAGGCAAAATTTTCCATTCGGAAGCAACTTCAAGAGCAAAAGCAAGAACGTTGTTTGCAGCTTTATCAGCAGAGTTAACTTGATAGCTTTTTCTGTTCAATGGAAGAGATATCTTTGGAATAACCGTCAAGCTGTAATGGCTACTATACTCTCGTGACATATTAAAACGGGGCGAGAGTGATCCGTAAGTTCCAGCTTTTTGAGAAGCTGAATCTACCGGTAGAAGATATCTCACTTCCCATCCTGTTTTAAATCCAGCAACATTCACAAATGGAGAACCAATGAATTTTACACGCCAAAACTTATCTTCATAAGTTGCATTTTCAACTTTTCCATCTTCTCCAACAACACGATAATGTTCCACAAAATGCCCCTGAAAAGCAACCTTTAGAGCATCGCTAAGCTTGTGTGTGTAGTTGAGATCATGCTCACCATAAACATCTTTTCCATCGAGCTTGTAAGCATTGTCAAAAGTGTAATCCAAAGTGTTGTTGCTAGAAGTTTCTTCTGCTTTTAACTGCTGAGTAACTCCAAAAGCTCCTAAAAGAGCAACTAATAAAAAATTTTTCATTTTATAATTCCTTCCTTTTCCCTGTTTCCCTATTTAAGCCTTCCATCCTTCGAAGGCATAATTAGCTTTCTTCATAAATGAACTTTCAAGCCTGAGAAGCTCATTATATTTCGCAACGCGATCTGAACGACAAAGAGATCCGGTCTTTACCTGGCCTGCTCCACTTCCCACCGCTAAATGCGCAAGAGTCACATCTTCTGTTTCTCCTGAGCGATGAGAAATAACAGATTTAATTCCATTCTTATAGCCTAATTGTATGGTTTCTAGAGTTTCTAATAGTGATCCCACTTGATTGAGCTTGATCAAGATCGCATTTGAGGCTCTCATCTCAATCCCTTTGGCCAGTCGCTTTTCCTGAGTCACATAAAGATCATCGCCCACAGTTTGCACTCGAGAGCCAATCTTTGCATTCATTTCTCGCCATCCCTCCCAATCATCTTCCGCTAAACCATCTTCAATACTTACAACGGGGAATTTTTTTGAAAGCTCATCATAATAAGCAATCATTTGAGCAGAGGTTGCTGCTTCGCCCACATCCCGAAAAGCATAGGTGCCGTTTTTGTAAAATTCAGTCGAAGCGACATCAAGCGCAAGCGAAACCTGTGAGCCCGCTTTATATCCGGCAGTCTCAATGGCCTTAAGCAAGGTTTCTAATACTTCTTGAGTGGTTCCCATCTTGGGCGCAAAGCCCCCCTCATCACCTACTGCTGTAGAAAGGCCTTTTGATGAAAGATGTTTTTTGAGAGAAGAAAAAATTTCAGAACCCGCTCTTAAAGCCTCTGCAAAAGAACTAAAGCCATGGGGAACAATCATAAATTCCTGAACAGGGATTCCATTATCAGCATGAGCTCCCCCGTTGATGACGTTCATCAAAGGCACGGGCATACGAGAACGAAAGTTAAATCCTAGATCTTTAGACTTAGCCAAGATCCATTCCGCAAGAGTAATTTTTAAATCGTTTGCAGCCGCATGCGCGGTTGCCAGCGAAAGAGCCAAAATTGCATTTGCCCCCAAACGAGTTTTATTGGGAGTGCCATCTAACTCACACAAAAGAGTATCATTAGATTCGAGATCATTTGGATCGCGACCCACCAGAGCAGGTCCAAGCGTTGTATTTGCATGATCACAGGCTTTCAAAACACCTTTGCCGTGGTAGCGAGCCTTGTCACCATCACGAAGCTCTAAGGCCTCGTGCGACCCTGTAGAAGCTCCTGAGGGGACAGCAGCCCTTCCGTAAACTCCTGAGTTTAAATGAACTTCCGCTTCCAAAGTTGGGAAGCCTCTAGAATCTAAAATTTCACGAGCATAAACATGGCTAATTTTCGACATTGAACTCCCTCGTAACAACACCTCATTAATGGAGCAAGTAAAAAACCCTAGAACAATTGAAAAAATGATTAAATATAGATAGATTTCGTGACTTTTTTAAGCTGCTTTTTTGTGAAAAATCCCAAAGGAAAAGTTCATCCCAGAACTTTGAATCATTTCCTTAAAGCCAGGTTCTTCACCGGTAGCTTCATGATGTCCAATAATTTTGCCCTCGGCACTAAAGCCTGTTTGCTTAAAACGAAAAATTTCGCGTGTGATATATTTATCACCATCATGCCCCAAGATCTCGGTAATTGATGTAATTTTACGGCTTCCATCGCGCAATCGATTGGCTTGCACAACCATCTGAACGGCTTCTGCGACTTGGTTTCGAATAACTTGCGCAGGAACTCCTAAATCTCCCAACATACAAAGCGTTTCCAAACGGTTCATTGCTTGAAAGCAATTATTCGCATGCACTGTTCCCATGGAACCATCGTGACCTGTATTCATGGCTTGTATTAAATCCAAGGCCTCAGAGCCACGCACCTCACCCACAATGATTCGATCGGGTCGGAGCCTCAAAGCAGCTCTCATTAAATCTCGAATAGTTACCTCACCCTTACCTTCAAAATCTTTATGTTTTGTTTCAAAACGCACAACGTGCTGACTTTTAATTTGTAATTCAGCCGTATCTTCGATGATCAGAGTTCGTTCGTTTCCTGGAATACGCGAACCCAAGACGTTGAGCAAAGTCGTTTTACCTGAACCCGTTCCGCCACTCACAAGCATGTTTCTTTTTAAAACTGTTGCCACATCAAGAAAGCGAGCCATATCAGAACTCATTGCTCCAAAATCAATTAAATCTTTAAGACCCAATTTTTCTTTAGCAAATTTACGAATAGCAATCGTTGTCCCATTTTTTGCGCATGGAGGAATCACAATACATATACGACTTCCATCAGGTAAGCGTGCATCCACAATTGGCTCGAGTTCAGAAACTCTTTTTCCTACAAATTGAGAAATATTTCGAGCCGCAGCTAGAAGAGCCGCCTCATTTTCAAAAGAACAATCACTTTTTTTGATTTTTCCTTTTACTTCATAAAATATTTCACTAGCTCCGTTAATCATTACTTCAGTGATGCTGGGATCATCTAAAAGAGTTTTTACGGGTCTCAAAAACTCTGCTAGCGAATCTTCAAATATACTGCCCGTTTTTTCCATGATGTTTAAACCTCAAGATACTTCTTTCCTTCAAACAAAAGAGTTTCTAATTTCCAAACTCGAATAGATCGAACCATGTATAAAATCATGGCAAAAGCCTTATAATCGCCCCAATGAAGCATCAAACGATTTGCTTCCATTCGATACCCTTTTTCAATCAAGCGAAAAATAACAAAAAGCTTCGTTGGGAGATCCTCACCATGAGCTTTCATAAGTCCCACGATTTCATGACGAGGGAGTCTTAAAAATCTTTTGAGTCGATCATCACTTCCTAAAACCTCAAAAACCTGTTCCCAAAGAATATCGTCTTTTTTTTGAGTCACAGAATCTTATCGGCGAAGAAGCAAATCGTTTGAATCCGTCAAGATCCCAGCACAATTATGAAAATACTGTTAATTTTGATTTTTCACTCAGTATTAAAAAAATTAAACCCGAAAATATATTATGAGAAAAGACTTAGGTTTCATGGCTTTTAAAATGACTCTCACTGTTTTGGGTTTCATTTTTTTTACAAGAGCAGAGGCGCAACCTAAAACTCATGATCAAACTAAAGTATCTAGTGTTCCTGACGCAGGAACTGAAGCGAGAGCACCCATAAAAATTCACCCGTTACAGGATGAAGCTCTCAAAAAACTACAAGATCTTATCTCATGCACGCCGTCGCAACAAAACTTAAACGATGAAACACTCAGCCTAAGTATCAAAGAATCTGTTAAAGCATCTGCCATAAAATTTCTTGCCCAACAATCAATGGGAATAAAAAAAGAAGTTAAAGAAGAAACCCTTAGCCTACAAGAAATCAATGGAATTCTAAAAAACGAAAAAATCGCGCGTTACTTCTTTGAACTTTTCTCAAAACTTTCTAAATCATCCAAAGAATATATTGATAAATCTTTAGACTTAGATAACAAACAAAAAGCTGCTCAGGAAATTTTTGATAACCTTCACATTAAAGAGCCATCAATATCGAAGGCATTATCAGAGGCGGCTCAAGAAGTAAAAACTCAAACTCCTAAAAGCGTTTCAGCTTGTAAAACAAAAAAAACAAATCTTGCTAAAGAAATAGAAGAAGCCAAAATCAAATTAAGAGAAGCTGAAAATAAGGCTCGTGAAGCTGTCACCGATCCCTCTCGTAGAAAAGATACAACCAATGAACTTGATTTTCACAAAGCAAGACTAGAATCCCTTCTGAAGACACAGCGCCTAGAAGAAGCTCAAAACCTCTCTCAAGCAATCAAAGAAAAATCAGAGATTAGTGAAGAGCTCTCAAAAAAAATTCCCGTTAAAAAAGACCTATCCCCTCAAGAGATTGTAGATCTAAAAATTAAAAGCGAAGAGCTCCCCAATAAAGAGAAGGCCTTTGATACAGCACAAAAAAATTATCGTTCAGCAAACAAGGCCTACGAAGACGCTCTTAAAGCTGACTCTAAAATTGACTTAAAAAACACAAATATACCTATGTTGAAAGAACAAGCCGAAAAAGAGCTTGTCAAAGCTAAGCAAGAATTTGATGACTCTAAAAATGCTGACAAAAATTTAAAAGACATGCAACGCTACGCTCTGACCTTAAGATTAGTCGAAGACGACTTTAATGTTTTAAAAGAAAGCCCAGGTTCCCCAAAAGCTCAAGAAACATTGAAATATCTTGAGAAAAAATCTCCTTCGCTTTTTAAAGACGGTAAAATTAAAATGTCGAGCAGCGAAGATATTGTGGAAATTAAAAAAAATCTTCTTGAAAAGTGGACTCAAGAATCATGGTACAAAAGAGCTTATAATGCGTGCAAGAAAATGGCATGTGAAGTTCTTAAATGGTATACAGACTAAAGTAGCGTATTTTAAATTTACTTAGCCGCTTGAGCCAAAGCCTTACGAAGACCAAGCTTTGTAATGTTACGCAAGCCAG
>JBILWH010000108.1:0-5239 GCA_044370015.1 Bdellovibrionota bacterium
TAGGAAAGATTTCGATCTCCCTGAAAGACTTGAGTTCCAATTGCTGAAGAGTCACCCCAACCCAAAGCATGACGAGCCCATTCATCCCCACCCAAGGTCCACAACTCAATCCAATGCTTCAACTGTAAAATATCTTCTATTTCTTGAGTCAGAAGAAAATTGATTTTTTCAGTATTCAATTGAGCATTTAAGGTTTCGTTAAAATATGTGGCCCACGCATAGGAATGAGAGCAAGAGCTTCCATTGAGAATTTTTAAAAAAGGAGCACTTAAAAATCTTTCCGCTTCACTTGAAACAAAAAGCCAATTTCCCTGAGGAGAACTGAGCTGAACAAGTCGCTCCCAAACCCTTTTGGCTTCATCAGGCCACTTTTGAGGATCGGTTTTCAGATGAAGATAAAAAACCTTGGAAGAACTAAAAAAATCAAGTGCTGAAAACTCTCCTTCGAGATCTGGACCAGGCCCCTCCGCCTTGACCTCTAAAGCAATAAACTGTCTTTTTTGCTCGCCACAAATTGCACGAAGGATTTCTCTTTCATAACCCATAAGCTCTTCAGAAAGACCTATCCAATTAGCCTGTGTCGATAATTTAATTTTAAAAAAATCTAAAATTTGCATCTAAAAATCATCTACAATCTGAGCTTTGGCTCTTCTAAAAATTCTCTCGGCTAATTTTCTCACAAGCAAGGCCTCTCGCGACGCATGAATCTGAGGAGACTCTGCAGAACCTCTCTCAAGCTCCAAGCGATCCGTAAGTTGATAATAATCTTTTTCCGTTAAAATAATGCTCCAAAGTTTTTCTTTAGCTGAATTAAGTTTAGAAATTTCAATTGATAAAGAAATGGTAACCGACTGAGCACTTAGGGCATTATCTCTCAATCCCCCCTTTGCTTCACTTTCAGAAGACCCCTTGTAAGCCGTGGGCCCCCAAGCCTTTGAAAAATCAACAACTTTTGCAAGCAGGATTTCCTGACTTTCATCAGGGGATGAAACCACTCGAACACCTCGAATAGCCGCAAGCATTTCTCGCAGTTGACCTGTCAGAACATTTAAATCAAAAGAGGTAGAGCTTTGATTCTCAATAACAGGAACAAAAATTTTCAGCTCGGTTTCAGAAGAACGAAAATCTCCCGCATGATAAGAACAGCAAAAAAAGGCACTTTGAAAAAAAAGAAAAGCTGGCACCCAGCGTCTCTTTTGCAAAGTTTTAAATAGCTTTTTTATTCTGTTTTTCATCTATCCGTTACAATCAGGTATAAGATAGCATCGTGAGCGTGGAAAGCACCCAAATTAAAAGTTCTTTGAGAGGCTTACCCCTTCTTATCTATATCAGAGCTTGGAAGCTAAGCTCGACCCCCCTTGTTCAAAGCCACGTGTTTTTTCAGGGCGTTTTGGAAGGGCCTCAAGGAAAACGACTTCAGCTCCGCATACCTGATTCCACATGGCGACAAGAAATGATCTATCAAAAGGACCATATTCTTAAACGCTATAACGACCTTTGCTTGAGTATGGGATTAAATCGACACGAAGTCCCCATAGAATGCCACATTGTCGCTTTTTGAAATAATCTTTTAGCCTTCTATTTTGATAACCAGAACTTTTGCCACTCAAAACGATCACGACGCAACTGAGCAGGTATGTAATCTGGATCCAAGGAAAGAGCTTCTTCAATTTTTTGAAATGAAGCTTTAAATTCTTTTTTCTCTCTTAAAATAAGCGCTAAACCAAAAACGGCATTTACATCTCGAGGATTACGACTGAGAGCTCCCTCATAAAAAACAATTGCTTGATCATAAAGACCACGTGAGCGCTGAATGTCTCCCGCAAAAGACCAAGGCCACGAACTTTTCACAGGAGAGCCAGACAAGCGCGTGAGAGTTCTCGTCACAATATCCGCTGCTCGATCTAAACGACCTGCATCTTTTTCGAGATAACTTGCTGCCAATTGAGATAGAGTTGCTGTTTCGTCTTGTAGCTTATCAAGGGCTTCCTTAGACGTAATCGAAAGAGGATTTAATTCCATTCGAGAAAGAATCCACTCAATATATTTTTTTTGACCATCCGTTAATGTATCAGAAGCAATATCAAGAGCATTTCGATAACCTCGCACCACTTCACTTAAAAAAACTTGAAGAGCTAAAGGGGCCCTCAAAGGGGCATCCACCATCACGTCTGGATCTAAAACAAATGATTCAGTTAAGAGTAAAGAAAACTTTGCCTTAAGTGACTCCCTTGAAGAGTCCGCAAGAGCTCGCATTCTCAACCCCTGAACCCACATGTTACCTCGTGAAGCTTCTAGCGCCGCTTTAAAGTTTTCCTCCACATCGGCCCAACGCTTTTCTTCTCCTGCGATCAACCCTAACATTGAACGAGCAACCCAACAGTCCTGCCCCTTACACAATCGTAGAGCAGTAGAAGCATAATCTTTTGCCTCTTTGTAATCTCGCGTAGCAAAAAAAGTAAGTGAACGGTTCAAAAGAGTTGTTGAATCTGTTGGAACAATTTCTAGTAATTTATCTAAAATTTTTCGAGCCTCATCTGTCTGCCGTTTTGAAAGAGCTAAAGCCGCTAACATATTTGAAGCCAAGACACGGGCCTCAAGAGAAGATGAACCCGGTCCGGCAAGAATTTTCAACAACTTCATATCTGGTTCAGAAACGACTTTTGCACCTTTTTCGTAAGCCTCAAGAATGGGATCAAGTTTCATCAAAAGTGGGGAACGATTTGTTTTTAAAACATCAAAATTCTTAGCTTTTAAATACTCCGGCCATTCTTGATTTTGAATGTTTGAATTGACACTATAAGAACGAGGATTATATTTTTGAGTCACTTTTGACCCCTCATTCTGTCTGGGAGAAAAGTTCAAATAGGCAAGAGCCCCCACAATCAAAACCCCAACAGAGAGCCAAATATAAACTCCTGTATTGAGAAAAGACGAAGATTTGCTTTGTTGAATAACCTGACCCGGCTGAGCTGGCCGTACAATCGTTTCTGTGGCCTCACCTTTTTTAATGGCATCTTCATTCGGGACAGTACGGACAGTATTAATTTTTACTTGTACCGAAGAGTTTTTTTCTTCAGACTGAATGGAAGGCTTTGTTGCGGTTACTGTCTCTGTTTGAGTTTCTGTAACAGATCCCGTCAGAGAGTTTGTCGAGGTGAAATCTTCTGAAGCTAATTGCTCAAAAGAAACCTCCGAAATAACGTCACTCACTACTTTCCAGGTTCCCTGTGGGACCAACAACTCATCTCGTTTTGTGAGAAACTTTTCTTCACATAAAGAAACAATCTGACTTTTTGAAAAGGGACCTAAAACTAGTCCTCCCTTAAATTCAGGTTGAAGATTTGTGGTAATTTTAATTTTTTGAACAATTTTATCTAAGCATCTTCCCGTCTTAAGTTTGAGCAAAAATTTATTCTGATCAACTTTCAAAGGAGCCTTATCTCCCAAAATTTGATCAATCGGTAGAAGAGATCGGCTTGATTCAGTATGCGCATCTGTCTTTGTAAATTCTTTTAAGCTAATCGTTTCCTCTTTTTTCTTACTCATACATCATCCCATCAGCGCCCCGAAAGTAAGAAAAAAAAGTTTTTTAAATCGTTATCATCAAAAGATAATCCGACACCGCCAAAAAAAGATTTTGATCGATCAGAAGTCACCTTAGCCGCTAAATCGTCATACCCCGCTTGGATAAAAATTGAATCTAAAAAAAGAAGTCTTGCAAAAACACGAACACGAGCATTTTGATTATCTCGACCAAAATCAAAAACTTCGCCCGTTAAAAAAAGATGATTCCTCCAGATTTCTTGATCAAAACCTACGCCACCCGTACTTTCAATCATGCCCACTCGAAAACTTGTTTGATAAACTTTTCGAATAAACTGTAAATTAAATTTGAAAGCAGTTTTGTCGTAACTTTCTTCAACTGTAACCACGGGAGGAGCTCCTCCAACACTGACACTTTTTTCAGTTTTGGTCAGACGCCCACCTGGATCTTGAACCAGTCCAAATTTATAGCCGTAAGAACTTCGTGGCATCACTCTCAAATCAAAGAAAGATTTAGATTTGTGAGTTCCTGTAATATAATTTGTACTGATATCAACACTGACTTGAGTACGCCTTGCTCGGTCAAGAAATTCATTGATAGAATTCAAAGCTCGAACCAATTGATCAGCTGTTTGCGGATCATTAACTAGCTTACCAATTGTACCTTCGCCTTTATTAATCTTCTCAGATATGTCTTTGATGTTTTGAACAGAGTCACGAAGACCACGAATCGCTTCTTTCAAATCTGTACGGGTATTTTTTTCGCTTATATCTTTTAAAATTAAATCTAAATTATCTGCTGAACGGCGAATTGCTTTAATCGCCACACTAATATCGCCTTTGTTATCATGAATAATTTCTTTAAGGTCTTTTGCAAGAACTTTTACATCTTGGCTAATATCACCTAATTTTCTCATGACATCATCTGCAGAAGCTGTTCCTTGTGTTGAAGGAATGGTATCGCCAGAGCGGTAAAGCTCATTTGCTGTTGCCACAGGTAAAAGAAGATTTAGAAAACGTAAAAAGGAATTTCCCTCTGCTTTAGGAACGGCCCGTGAACCATTCTTATCTAAATCCTCTCTTTCTTTTTCATTTTCAGGAATAACAATTTCTAAAAAGCGATCTCCCAATATGCCCTGTGAACGCGGAAGAATGTAAGATCCTTTTTCTATTTTATGTCCGCGATCAAGAATAATTTGGACCTTAGCTTTTCCCTCTGAAAGTTGAATGTCTTTTACAACACCTACGTTAATTCCAGAGATTTTAACTTTTGAGCTTTTAAAAATTCCAGTGGCATCGTTCAAGTACACTGTGTATTCCGTTCCAGGCCGAAAAACAGGCGAGTCTGTAATTTTTAGGGAAAAAAGACCCACGACAAAGATGCCTAACAACACAAAAAGTCCCGATAATAATTCACGGTCATACCCGTGCGTTTGTGGCCTCACCGACGTGCTCCCTCAAAACTTTTTCGGTTAACTCCCGCAGACCTTAAGAATTGTTGAACAATATCATGACGAGAATTGATTAAATCTTCAGGAGTTCCATATTCAATAATTTTTCCCTGCCAAAGAAATGCCAAATAATCAGAAATACGTAATGCTGCGTGAATATCGTGTGAAATCATAAAAACTGTACTCTTAAAGCGTTTTGACGTTTCAACAATCAAATCGTCAATTTTGTAGGTTGTTACCGG
>JBILWH010000109.1:0-5223 GCA_044370015.1 Bdellovibrionota bacterium
ATTTTATTTTTCTGTCTTCAATCAAATGCTTGGAGTTGGCCGAACGTTTATCTTCAGCCAGGGGAATCAACAGTGATTCGTTCCAATTCAAATACTCGCGTTTTTTGTGGTCGAAACAACAACAATTCTGGTGGAGTTCTTGATTGCGTAGAAGAATGTCAAAGATGGTACAATGTTTGGAAAGATGAAAATGGTTATTGGCATGAAGTCCCTACGTGTGCCTTCCAAACAAAATGTGAAATGCTTGCTAATGGCTGCGTTCGCTCTACAACATGCGCAAATTTTCAGTCTAAAATCATTGAAACAAACGGGCATTGGCATACGATTGAGGTCTGTGTGGGCACCAGAGCGGAAGTCTCTTGTCCGTAAGGCAAATTTTTTGCTCTCTTTTTTAAAGAGCTTTTGCTACATATAGTGCTGTGGAAGACATAGCCGGACTTTTAGAATTTAAACTCAAAAGTAAAACTTCACCTCTTTGGCCTCAGAAGGTGGTTGCAAATTTTGATGTCTTTTTAAAAGATCACGCGGCCGCCGAAAAAAAGGCGATGTCGACAGCGCTTTCTTTTATTGCAAAATATCCTGATCAACCTGAACTTGTAAAAACGATGTTCTCGATTGCCAAAGAAGAGCTCGAACACTTTGAACAAATCACAGAACTTTTGCACAAACGTAAGCAAGGGCTCAAGAGCGATGAAAAAGATCCCTATATTCAAGAACTTTTTAAAGAATTGCGTCATGGAGTGAGAGATCGATTTTTGGATCGACTTCTTCTTGCAGCTATTATTGAAAATCGTGGCTGTGAGCGCTTTGGTTTGGTAGCAGGTGCTTTGTCTGAAGATGATCAATTAAAGGCCTATTACGAGCACCTAAGCCGTGAAGAAGCTAAGCATTATGGTCAATACATTAAGTTAGCGCGTCTCTATTTTGAGAAAAATGAGATTGAAAAACGTTTAATGGAATTACTCGAAGCAGAAGCACGGATTGTGAGCGCACTTCCCATTACACCCATGCTCCATTAGTTTTATAAAAGCTTTAATTCCTCTTCAGGGATTTTGTGATCAGCTCCTTGAATGATTTTGACTTCTAGTTCGGGCCAGATCTTTTGAATTTTTTTAAGATGTTCAAGAGGGGTTACCCAATCATTATTACCTTGAAGGCAAAAGGTTTGTATTTTTTGTGAGCGAATTTTTTGGATAGCTTCTTCGACATCTTTCTCATTGAGGAAAAAATTATTTTTTAAATAATGAATTTGAATTTTGCTTACGTTTATCCAAAATTTATTGAGAGTTGATGCAGTGAGAAGAGTGTGTTCGTTGGGGCGTTCTGCAAAATAAAGCGCACCTTCCCAGTTGACCCACCTAGCAAGGGCTTCAAGATCGGGAGACTCACTGAGAATTTTCTCAGCATAAAAATTGACGAGAGGCCATCCTCCTTCGAGAGAGCAGCAAGAAGCAAAATCCTTCCAGGCTTGAGTGAGTTTTTGAGCCGCACCTTGCTGAGTATAGGACCAGCGAAAATCATTTTCTTGCGCCCAGAAGGGACTTTTTAAAATTATTTTTTCAACTCGCTCACTGAATTTTGCTGCATATTGAAGAGCAAGAACGGCGCCCCAGCTACTTCCGAGTAATGTGATTTTTTCAATTTTTAATCTTTTGCGTAAAGTTTCGATGTCTTGAACAAGAAGTTGTGTGGTGTTTTGAGAAATATCTCCCGCAGGTTCGCTTCTGTTGCATCCTCGTTGATCAAAAAGAACGACTCTGTATTTAGCGAGATTAAATTGCGTGCGATGTTTTTCTTCGCAGCCTAAGCCTGGTCCTCCGTGGATAAAAAAAAGTGCAGGAAGATTTTGATCTCCAATGTCTTCGTAATAAAGCTGATCTTCGATGCCAAGCGGTATAAATCCTGTGCGAATATTCATGCTTCTCTAAATATACAGACAAGCTGTGTTGAAGTCAGTTTTAATTTGTGCAAAACCTGCAAACACGGAGGTATAAATAATGAATTTATTTAACAAAAAAACACTTGTGGCTCTTTCTGCAGCAACAGGATGTTTGGTCTCTTTGAGCGCGTATTCAGCGGGTCTAGAAAAAAACGTAAACTGGTCTGGTAAGTATAACGGTGTTGCAGGAGCTGCTACGTCATCTGTCAGTGATTCTGAAGGGTTGTTTTTTAACCCCGCAGGTTTGGCAGGTGTTGAGGGCAAAGGTGATGTTCATGTGAACTTTTCGCCAACTTTTTCTCAGTTTGAGGGGCCTGTAACGGCCAATGATCAACAAAAGAAATCTGTACAAAGTTTTTCTCCACTTGGCGGTATTACAAGCGCGTATCGTTTAGATGATTCAACTGTTCTGGGTGGTGGTGTGTTTGTGAGTGGTGGAACAAAAGCTCGATATGAAAATATTGATGGTATCGGTGGTGTTGGGCAATCAAGCTTAAGTATCATCGAGGGTACTGTTGGTGCTGCTAAGAAGATTAATGAAAATTTTTCAATCGGTGCTTCGTGGAGAATTTCATACGCAAGTGCCGAATTAGCAACTATTCAAACAATCGCTGGTCCAGGAATTCTTCATATTGAATTTAGAGATTTAAGTACGTGGAATTTTACTGGCTTTCGCGTAGGAGCTCAGTATCAAGCCGATAAATTATCATTTGGTTTAAACATTAGAACTCCACTTAATGTGAAATTAAAGGGTGATACTGCAACTGGTGAAAACACAAATCCAATTATTAAAAAAGACTCAGATACAACTGTGAGTGCAACTTTCCCATGGGCTTTGTCGTTGGGTGCTGATTATGCTGTAGATTCCAAATTAAGACTTCTATCTGATCTTTCATATACAAATTATGCTGCGAATAAGAATCTTGAAATTATTTCAGGTACTTTGGGAGATGTTTCAAGGACTCTTAACTGGCACGACCTGTACATTGCACGTCTAGGGGCTGAGTACAAAATTCAAGATAATCTTGTTCTGAGGGGCGGATATGCTCTCATTTCAGCTGTTACCAACAAGGATTTTGCAAATGCAACTTATTCAAGCCCTGGTCTTGGTCATAGCTTAACTCTGGGTGCAGGTAGTAAGTTTGGTAATTTAGATGCAAATGCGGCTCTTGATTATAGTTTTGCTTCTGGCCATTCTGATGGAAATGGAGCAAGTGCTCTTTCTGGTGATTACAAATCACACTCTTACACTGCGCATTTAGGAGTTGCTTACAGTTACTAGGCCGTTGACTTGGGGTGGGAGAGCTTGCTTTTGTAGCCTAGATGGCTAGTTTAAGAGGCGATCTTTCTGCTCAAAACAAAAATGAAATTATGTGGGAAGCTTCGAGTTCTTCACTCGAAGCTTCTTCGCTTTGGGCCTTCAAGAATTCACTAGAAAAAAAATACTTTATAAAATTCAAAAGCTATAACGACCTCCATTCTTGGAGCGTCAAATATTATCAAGGCTTTTGGCGTGATTGGCTTCTTGCAAGTAAGATTACTTTTAGCGGAAATCCAGATTTAATTTACACACCCAATCCTCTTTTTCCTCTTTATGGTGGGCAGTGGTTTCCAGACCTCAAGCTTAATTACGCCGAAAACATGCTCTCTCATCTAGCGGATACTCCTTTGCGTTCTTTTTACGAAAAAAACGAACTCATTGTGGAACTCAAAAAAGAAGAGCTCGTAGGAGCTGTTAAATTTTTTCAAGAATTCTTTAAAGAAAAAGGTCTCCGCGCAGGTGATGTTGTAGCGGCCTTTGTGGGCAACAATCACCTAGCGCTTATCTCTATGCTTGCGTGCGCAAGTTTAGGAGCCGTCTGGACAAGTTGTTCTCCTGATTTTGGTGAGCAAGGAGTCCTCGATCGCTTTCAGCAAGTGAAGGCAAAGTTTTTTCTCTATGATGAGCAAAGTGTTTACGGTGGAAAGCGAATTGATCTAATTCCAAAAGTAGAAAAAATTCAAAAAGCTTTGCAAATTGAAGATCGCTCGTTTTCATTACGCAAGATTTGGGAGTCTTATCAAAAAGCTCCGCACAAAACTGCCTCTATTCATGAAATGATTTTTGAGCGAGTTCCCTTTATGTCGCCTCTTTATATTCTTTTTTCATCGGGCACGACAGGAGTTCCCAAGTGCATAGTGCATTCTGTAGGTGGGGTGCTTTTGCAGCACACCAAGGAATTGCTTTTGCATTCCAATATCAAAAAAGGAGAGCGATTTTTTTATTACACCACTACTGGGTGGATGATGTGGAATTGGATGCTGTCTGCACTTTTTGCAGGAGCAGAGCTCTACACTCTTGAAGGCTCTCCTTTGGTAGATGATTGGAACTTGTGGACTTTTGTAGATCAACAAAAAATCAAAGCCTTCGGAACCTCTGCCCGTTTTATTGCGACCTGTCGAATGAGGGATATGCGTCCCAAGATCAATGTTCCTCGGATTACTTTTTCTACTGGCTCACCTCTTTTGCCAGAAGATTTTGATTATTATTATTCGGCGATTGATCCTGAACGTCGCTCCCAGCTTGCAAGCATTTCGGGTGGGACAGACATCGTGAGTTGTTTCATGCTGGGAAATCCCTGGAAGCCGGTGCGAAGAGGAGAGATTCAAGGAGCGGGTCTGGCGATGGATATTGCAGCAGTTGATGAAAAGCGTCAGGTCTTGGTGAATCAAGAGGGAGAACTTGTGTGCCGCACTCCCTTTCCGTCTATGCCGATTTATTTTTTGAACGATCCCCAGCATCAAAAAATCAACGAGGCTTATTTTGATAAATATTTAGGATTTTGGCATCACGGAGATTACGTGACTTTCACCAGCGAGGGAGGTGTGGTTGTTCATGGCCGCTCTGATACAACGCTTAATCCTAATGGGGTGCGAATAGGAACAGCTGAAATTTACAGAATTGTGGAGCAAGACTCACAGGTTGCTGATTCGCTCGTCGTTGGCAAAGAAGTTTCCGGCAATGAAAAGGTTATCCTCTTTTTAAAGCTAAAAGAGGGCGAATTGACAGAGTCCTTAAAGGGTCGATTAAAGACAGCTCTTAAAGAAAAAGCCTCGCCTCGGCACGTTCCCGACTATATATTCGAGGTCAAAGAAATTCCCTATACGCTGAGTGGAAAAAAAGTAGAGCTTGCTGTGAAAAAACTTTTACGAGGTGAGAAGCCTCAAAATCTAGAAGCTCTTCAAAATCCCAAAGTCCTTGCTGACTTTGAAGCTTTTAAGGGAATTGTTGAGAAAGGTTAATT
>JBILWH010000111.1:0-5204 GCA_044370015.1 Bdellovibrionota bacterium
AAGGTTTTTATAACAACGTAAAAAATGTTGCTGATTGGGAAAAAACAAACTGGAAAAACCTTCCTAATTCCGACGAAGAAATCAAAACACTCACAGGAGTAAAAAAACTTTTTGGCGAGCCCGGCTACAATAGTCGCGAGCACACTTGGGCTCGACCCACACTTGAGTTCAACGGAGCGGGCGGTGGATATCTGGGAGCCGGATCAAAAACAGTGATTCCTTCTCAAGTGATTTTGAAAATATCTTGTCGTTTAGTTCCAGAGCAAAAACCAGCTGAGATCCTCAAAGCTGTTGAAGCTCACATAAAAAAACATATGCCCAGTGAAGTCAGTTTTGAAATTATTCCTGGACACTCAGGCTCTCCTTATTATGTGGATCCTTTTTCGGAAAATGGAAAAGCCGCTCAACGTGCACTTCAATCAACCTTCCATCGCGAAACTGCTTTTATCCGTGAAGGAGGAAGCATCCCTATCGTTCAAGACTTTAAACAAGTCTTGGGTGCAGACACATTGCTTTTAGGCCTGTCTTTACCTGATTGTAGGGCTCACTCGCCTGACGAGAACTTCCCCATCGAGAACTATGAACAAGGGATTTTGCTGAACCAGCACCTTCTTCAAGAACTAGCAAAATAATACACTCCTGTTGCCAATTTTTGGCTTTTGAAAGGCTTTCATAAAACCTTTCTCAAAGAAGCCCTCGTAAGAGATTGATTTTACTAGGTTATTCTATGGCCCTTAAAATTCTTGTCTGGGCACCTGTCTTGCTTTCTATTAACTAAGATGTCAGCTACAAGAGATTTGGAATTTCCCATTCATTACTACTTCGGCAATGCTGCCCAAGATCTTGCTCACCTTATGCCTATTGAGGATGAAATTGAAGCTGCTGTTCAAGAGCTTAGTAACGAAGCCAATATCGAATATCGACTCAATCAAATAGATAATATCCTCGATAAATTAACTGCGGCTCACGAACAAATTTCTTTCTACTTAAGAGATATTGTTCGAGTCACTCACTAATAGCTATTATTTATTCTACGAAAATTTCTTTGATTAGAATTTTTTTTAATTCATGATCAGAGGGAAGCGAAACCTCTAAAACATTGCTCACTTCAAGCGTCTCTCGAAAAGCCGGATATTTTTTTAAAAAAGAAACAAACAAATCAGGCCATTCTACAAGACCTAGCAAAACAGAATCATAATTCTCTAAACCCAACCGCAAGAACTCTCTCTCGTCTTCAATTCGATAGGCATCCATGTGTAAAGCAATTTCAGATTTAGAATTTTTATACGATAAAAGTTTCAAAAAAGTAGGACTTTGAATTTGATGAGAATCAAAACCAAGTTCACTTAACAGTTCTTTTGTAAAAGTTGTTTTCCCTGCTCCCATCTCACCACGAAGAAAAATCCACGGCTGAACCTTTTGTTTTTCAACCCAACTCAAAACCTGAGGAAGCACGGATTTAAAATAAGACATAAAAACTAAGGTAAGGTTTTATGATTGATTTCTTTTTCAATTGCTTGGCAAATATTTAAAGCAATAGCTTCAATCATACTTTTTTCTTCGCCCTCAATCATCACGCGACACAAGGGCTCCGTCCCCGAGTAACGAACCAAAATTCTTCCCCGGCCCTTGAGCTTTTTATTTCCATCTTCAATAGCAGAAGAAACTTTTTTTAGTTGTTCAAGAGCAGGCTTTGAACTCACGCGAACATTTTTTAAAACTTGAGGCACAGGCTGAACAATTTTTTTGAGTTCACTCAAAGATTTACCCGAACGCTTCATCGCTGCAATCACAGAAAGGGCCGCAATCACACCATCGCCCGTTGTTGTCAAATCGGTAAAAATTAAATGCCCTGATTGCTCGCCGCCAAAGTTTAATTTTTCTTTTCGCATAAGATCAACCACTTCGCGATCTCCAATCCCAGAAGTTAGAACCGTGATACCCTTTTCCTTCATAGCAATTTCAAGTCCGATATTGCTCATGGGTGTGGTGACAAAAGAAGCTTTTGCTAATTCACCACGCGAGTGCAAGTCAGCCGCGAGTAATCCCAGTACCTGATCACCATCAACGACTTCACCTTTTTCATCCGTTAAAATCACGCGATCTGCATCACCATCTAAGCTAATTCCTATGTGAGCTTTTGTTTTCAAAAGCTCATCACGAGCACACTCAGGAAAGAGAGCACCCACTTCTTTATTGATGTTCACCCCATTCGGCTCACCACCCACTTCAATCACTTCAGCCCCTAATTCATTAAAAACCAAAGGCGCAAATTTATAAGCAGCTCCGTGAGCACAATCCAAAACAATCTTCATTCCCTTCAAGTCATATTGATTGGGAAAACAAGATTTTGCGTGCACGACATAGCGCCCCATTGCATCGTCAATTCGCTTTGCTGAGCCTAGATTCGCCCCAACAGGAAGACGCTCTTCAAAATCGTCACTTAGAACCAGACGCTCAATTTCTTCTTCAATGGCATCGGCTAACTTATAACCATCGTGACCAAAAATTTTAATCCCATTGTACTCGTAGCTATTATGAGAAGCGCTCACCACAATACCTGCATCCGCACGCATGTCGTTTGTTAAAAAAGCCACACCAGGTGTGGGCATCGGACCCACCAAAAGAGCCATCGCTCCTTGGCTTGTTACACCTGCCGCTAACGCTTGTTCAATCATATAACTGCTGCGACGAGTATCTTTTCCGATTAGGACAATACTTTTTTTATCACTTCTTAAGCTTCGACCGCGAAAATAATGAGCCGTCGCGCGACCCACGCGCAAAGCAATTTCTGCAGTCATCGGATAACGATTGGCTATCCCTCGAATTCCATCCGTACCAAAGAGTTCACGCATGAAAATAACGATAACCTAGCTGTAGATAGGATGCAAAAAAAGAGTCAAGTTGACTAAGGAACCGTCACCATAACAGTGTCGGTTGATCGATCAATAATTCGAACATCAGGAGCGAGTTTCCAGGTTAATCGCCAAGGATTGGTTCCTTTTTTTAGATCTGGCAACTGAACCCAAACATCAACAGTTGAAGATTGCATAGCGTCTAAATTAGTCTGCGGACCTTCAAGCAATAAATCCACCGTTCGGGGACGAAGCTTGATGCCTCGACTTTCAGGATCAATACTAAAAGAGCGCGCTGGCTGACCTAGTTTAAGGCGAATAGGAATTCCACGAAACATTTTTCGCTTAGACGGCCCCTTTAAGTTTACCTCAACATGAACAGAAGAAACCTTATCAACAGTTTCAATTCCCCAAAAATCTTTTAAATTTAACGCTGCTTCGAAATGCTGATTCAAACTATTTTCTGTTAGATAAATCACCTCAGTCGGCAATGAGTTTAAAAGTCCTAAACGAATTCGAGAACCCTTAACCTCTACACTACTTGGCTGAGCCACAACAGTTTCTACTTTGTAAGCTTCCGGAAGTTGAGCAGAAATAATCGGACGTACTGTTAATCGCTTCTTCATTTCACGATCTAAAAAGAATTTAACGCTCTGAGGACTAATCATCGTCAAATCGATTCCCAAAGGAATTTTTAATTCATCAGAACGGATGACGACCTCATGTTCTCCTGTTCCTTTTTTAGATAAGTCTACAGAGAGTATACTTTCTTGTTTTAAAAACTCGCTCACAAAAGGCGAAGGCCCTCGAACACGAATAGTTACCTCAGATGGAAAAGGAGAATAAAGGATTAAATCTTTGGGAATCTTATAATCAAGTTTCACAGTTTTAGTGGCTTCAATCTTTTCACCACCCACCACACGAAACCAAAGACCGATTGAAAACAACAAAGCAATAAGAGCAATCACTCCGCGATCACGAAGACGATCCGAAATAAATTCACTCATTTTTATCTCTTTCCTGATCAGAATTTTTTTCGGATCGATTTCCTAAAAAGCGACTGTCTTTAATGCGCGCATAAAAACTTCCTGTGTTTTCACGTCTCTCGATAAGATCAAAAGCAATCAAAATTCTTTCTTTCAAAGAAACCGGAGAGAGGTTCTGCCTTAAAATTCCACCTACAGCAACTCCAATCTCACCACGCTCTTCGCTCACCACCACGACCACGGCATCCGATTCTTTAGACAAGCCCATAGCAGCACGATGTCTTGTTCCCAAATTTCTATCAACGTTTGCCTCTAAAGATACTGGGACAAAACACCCAGCCGCTAGTACTCGATCTTCTTTTACGATGACAGCACCATCATGAATAGGCGAGTCTGTTTGAAATATTGAAACTAAAAGCTCCGCAGAAATTCTTGCATCTATTTTCACTCCTGCTTCTGTGTAATTTTTTAATCCGTGCTGACGCTCAATCACAATCAAGGCTCCTATGCGATTAACTGCTAAAATATGAGCGGCTTTACAAACCTCATCAATCGAAACCAAAAGTTTACTTGAACGAGACCCAGCCATGGCAAAAGGCCCTCGACCTATGTTGGCAAGCGCCCGACGAATTTCATCCTGAAACAGAACCACTACAATAATAAATAAATAATCAAAAAACTGCTTAAGTATGTAGTTAAAGACATATAGCCTCAAGCGCTCACTCAGAAGGAGAGCGCCCAACAAAACTAAAAGCCCCATCAACACTTGGAGTGCTCGCGTCCCACGAATCAAAAGCAGGAGACGATAAGTCACAATAAACACGAGAATGATGTCGAAAAAATCTTGCCAACGAAGTTGAGAAGGAAATACAGACATCATCTCTTAATGAGCATAACAATTTGCTAAGGCAAATTGAAGAGACAAAGTACATTCATGAATTATTAACAAAAACTGTCAAAATTTATGCTTTGCTTGGATCTGGAATCTTTACGATCCCAACTTTTTCATCTTGAACTGTCTTTAGATCCGCAGAAACTTCAGGAGAGGAAACAACTTTTGGAGCAGCAGCCACCATTGCAGCCTTCACTTCTTCAATAGTTTTTCCAGCACAAAGCATTTTGAATTGTTCTGCATCAAGAGTTTCAACCTCTAAAAGCGCTAGAGAAACAGCATGCAATTCTTTTTCGTGCTTCATCAAAATTTCACGAGCACGTTTATGGTTGCGTTCAACGATGTCGCGAATTTCTCGGTCGATCAACTGACTTGTTTCCGCGCTAAAATGCGTTGAAGAACCCAGTTCTTTACCTAAGAAAACATTGTCATGATGAGAAGCAAAGTTTAAAGGCCCTAGACGCTCACTCA
>JBILWH010000112.1:0-5198 GCA_044370015.1 Bdellovibrionota bacterium
CCTTGAGTTGGAAAGTGGTGGAATATGCCGCTTTTTCGCGAGTCGCTTGTCGACAACCTCTTTGCATGATTGGGAAATCACGGGTCCTCAATGGCACGGAACATTGGATTTTAGAAAGCAAAGTTTTCAGCGCTTCACAAAAGTGGGCAGCAATCTCAACGCATTTGATGCGACTTCAAAAATTGGGTCAGCTGGATTACCGATTGAGCTTGAGTTGATGACGTTTTTTTCTACTATTAAGAATGGTGTGTATAAAGGCAAGTACGATTTGACCGATCTTTCTACTTTGGGTGTTAAGAGCAGAAGCGTCTTGAGAACTCATGAAATTATCGATGAAGTTTTAAAGGTCATGAGGATTGTTGAATAGTGCAAACGGAACAACTCGCTTTTCCTAAAAAGATTCTTGTGTCTGCAGGAGATCCGAGTGGTGACCAATTGCTTTCAAAAATAATTAAAAATATTAACTTAAAAGCTCCAGGCCAGTATGAGTTTTGGGGCTTAGCGGGGCCGTTGAGTCAACGCGAAGGCGTGCGCTTGTTGGTAAATTCAAAAGATGTGGCGGTTGTGGGAGCTGTTGAGGTTTTAAGAAATATCCAAAAAATATTTGGAGCTTTAAAAACTTTATCTACTTCTTTAGCTGATTCTCAGTCGCTTATTTGCGTTGATTTTCCAGATTTCAATTTTAAGCTTGCTCAGCTTGCTCGAAAAAAAGGCAAGCCTGTCGATTACATTGTAGCTCCTCAAGTTTGGGCTTGGCGCGAAGGTCGTATTCACACAATGAAAAAGTGGTTGAGACGACTTTATCCAGCGCTCCCGTTTGAAGAAGGGATCTTTAGAGAGCAGGGAGTTGATGCGCGCTTTATGGGGCATCCTTTGAGAGATAACTTGCCTCCTCGTAATCGAAGAGGCGCTCGAGAAATTTTAAAAATTGAAGAAAATGAAAAAATATTGGCTCTTTTTCCGGGTTCTCGAAAAGGTGAAATTAGAAGTAATTTACCTTTGATGATTGATGGGTGGGAGCAGCTCAAGAAATATCAAGAAAAATGGGGGCTTCGTCAATCATGGACGGGGCTTTTAACCTTGGCGCCAAGTTGGACTCTTGAAGAACTGAACGATCAGCTAAGTCCTAAGTATCGTCAGAAAATGGCGCATCTTTTACAAACAGAGTGGAAATTATCTTTTCAAAATCACGCAAGTTTAATGGCGAGTGATTTTGGGTGGATCACCTCAGGTACGGCGAGTTTAGAAGCGGCTTATTATCAATTACCTCATGTTTTGATGTACAAGTTAAACTTCCTCACCGTTAAGATTCTAAAATCACTGAGTCATTATTTTAGCGATCCTAACGCTTTTGCTGGCTTGCCCAATATTTTACTTCAAAAAAGGATAATACCTGAATTGTTGCAATCAGATTTAAATCCTCGCCGTCTTGCAGCTGAAACCTTAGATTTGTTACAAGATCCTCATCGTCTCGATGTGATGAAAAAATATTTGCGATGGATTCCTAAGAAATTAGGTGAAAGTGGAGTTTCCGAGCGCATTGCAGACGATCTGCTGCAATCTTGGAATCAATGTTGTTCTCATGGTCAAAAATGTTCTTGAAAAGTTTTATGAGTGGGGACTTTTACTAGATAAAAAGTGCACAAATGCGACTCGCTTGCCTGCGTTTGTTGTCAGCGTGGGGAATCTCTCTGTGGGTGGGCGAGCAAAAACTCCTCTTGTTATTGATCTTGTTCGCTTTTTTCAAGAAAGAGGTTTTGAGCCTGTTGTTCTGACTCGTGGTTATGGCAGGAAAACTTCTCGACCTGTTGAAATTGGACCTGCGACAACAGTTGAAGAGGCGGGGGATGAGCCTTTTGAAATTTACCTTCGAACTCGTGCAAAAGTTTTGGTGGGAGCAAGAAGAGCAGAGAATGCCCTCTCTTATTGTCAGCGAACTGTTGATTCTCAAAAAGGTTTCACAAAGATGATATTCATCCTGGATGATGGTTTTCAGCATTGGGCATTAGCGCGCGATCTCGATATTGTTTTGATCAACGAAAAGGATTTAATCGACAGAATGCTTCCTGTGGGCAGATTAAGAGAGTCACCCGAATCTTTGAACAGAGCAGATCTGGTTTTGAACTTAGACAAGGATTGCCAGAAAAAAACATATTTAGAGCCAAATCCAAAGTTACTTTCCAAAGATCAAGTGATGGCTCTTACAGCCAGAGCAGGCGATCAAAGTAAATATTTTGAGGAAATCTCCCAGTTTTTGAGTTTTTCTGTGCAGAGAAAAGAATTGCAAGATCATTTAAGCACAGAGCTTTTTCAAAAAGAGTTGCTCAAGCTTCCTGCAAAAATTGATACGTTGATTTTGGGAATGAAGGAAGCTGTAAAGTTATTTCCTATGAAAGAACTTTTAGAAAAAAAAGAATTTCTCAATCTTGAAATTTCAGCAAGGACTTTCAAGGTTTACCTTTCAACTCTTGAGTTGAAGTGGGATCTTTTAAGCTTTCAAAAAATGTTTGAAGAAAAGTTTCAAGGACTGGAAGCTCGTCGATGAGGTTTCTCAATCGTATTTTAGGGGGTTTTTTCTTTCGTCTCCTTCAGTCTTGGGGCTGGTGGCTAAGGGTACTGCCTTTTCAAGTCAAACAAGCTCTCGCTTACCTTGCGGGGTGTTTTTGGTTTTATTTTATAGGCTTTAGAGTTCGAACAGTTTTGTTGAATTTGTCTTTTGTTTTTCCGCGTCTAAAAGAAGAGTCGAATGCTGAATTTAAAAAACGAATCTACTCTTTAGCACGAAGAAATTTTCAAAATTATTTTTTACTTTTTTTTGAATGTTTAGAGAAAACGACCTGGTCGTATAAAACTCTTCAAAAAAAGGTTTCGATTTCAGGAATTGAGCATTTAAAAAAAGCTACAGAATCCGGTAAGGGGGTTTATATCCTAACGGCGCACATTGGTAACTGGGAAGTGATGCTGGCTCTTTCAAAAATTGTTCAAATTCCTTTGTCGTGTATTGTTCGTTACGTCAGAAATTCTTTTTGGGATGAGGTTTTAAAGCTTTCTCGAACTTCTTTTGAGGTCAATCTGCTATCAGAAAAATCATCAGGAATTTCAGCGGTTAAAGCTTTTAAAAAAGGACATCTCGTTTGTTTTGTTTTAGATCAACACACAGGTGAGCCGCATGGAGTTTTAGCGCTATTTCTAGGTCTAAAAGCGTGGTCGGCAAAGGGGCTTGCGATTCTATCGTCTCGCACTGAAGGGGTAATTATACCAACCTACTCTTATCGCGAGGGTGGACTTATCCATGTTGTATTTGAAGAAGCGATGGATGTGTCTGATTTGGGTGAGTGCAAAGAGCAAACTCAAATTCTAGCCCATGTTCAAAGATCTAATGATCGAATGGAATCATGGATCAGAAAACACCCTGAGCAATACTTCTGGGTTCATCGTCGCTTTAAGGCTCATTTTGATTATAAAAAAGCGATACTCCCTTTTTAGTTCGTTGAATTATTGAACTCAAAAGTTGCCTGTATCGGACTATGATCTGAAATTTTATAAAAAATAAATTTCTGCTCCCATTCTTTGGGGAAGAGTTCAAAGAGGGGATAGACTTTTTTATCGATAGTTTTTAGAGACACAGTTCTTCCCGGTCGAGTCCAGATGTTATCGTAGGCTTTGTTTAATTCGCGAGTTTTCATGTGAAGAGAAGTTTTTTCATTTTCAAAGGTTGCCTGAAAGCCATTTAAGCGGGCAATTTCAAATGCGGGATGGGCATCAGATAAATTAAAATCACCTGAAATAATTGTAGGGTATTGAGTGGGCCCAAGGGTGGGGTTTTGAAGTTCACTTTTTTCTCGGCTCATAGATTTAAAAAGAGGCATAAGTTCTTCTTGGGGTTTTTTTCCAGAAGGCCTTAGGTGCAAAGAGACAAAATGAAATTTTTGATTTTTAGGTTTGAAGTAAAAAGTTCCAAAGCTTGGCGGTCTTCCGAATTCTTCGATGATGAGTTCTTTTATAATAGGGGTGTTGATAAAAGAGATTCTGTCACTACTTTGATCTTTGCAAGAAATGAGTTTTCCCTCTGTGGTGACATAGTTAATTCGTGAATCTCGCCAAAAAAAAGCAAAGCGCTCGGCTTCCCGGCTTTGAAATGAAGCGGGTTGAGAAAATCCCCAGCAGGCTGTTTCGCCTTCTCCCCAGGCTTGCTCGAGTTTTTTTCGAAAAAGACTGAGAGCGTCTTCAAAGTTTTGAGTGTTGATTTCTTGAAGTGCGATGATATCTGCATTTCGAAAAGTTTCTGCAAGGACTTTGATGATATCTACTTTTCTCTCAAAATAGGCTGTTTCTAACTTTTTCTTTTTATCGTCTCCAAAGTTGAGAGCGTTCCAGGAAATCACGGTTAAGTTTTCTGAGGTATTTGAAGAGATGTTTCGTGAGGAGGTTTCTTTTGTGGTCGAGGAGGGGAGGTTTTTTTTGTTGAAGGCGTAAAAAGCTAATAAGATAAGGAGCAAAATAGGGCTGACTTTTTTACGACTTTTAAACATGGATTGAGTATAGCTATTTTTTTTAATGTCTTGAAGTCAGAACAATTCCGAGAGCCATAAAAAGAACACCTAAAATTTTTCGAACTGTCAGTGCTTCGTTAAAAACAGCAAAGCCTAAAGTTACACTTAAAAATAAAACAAGAGCTCTTTTCGCAGCTTCAACAATTCCTGGATCAAAAAATTTGAGAGACCCGAGTTGAGAGATTCCAGCTAAAAAAGCAAAGACCGAAGCGCCGATCCACAACTTCCAGGGAGCATCTTTAAGAGACATGTCCATTTCATGCTGCGGAATTTTAAAGATACGCTCTGCAATGAGGCTGAGAGTGGTCATTCCCACTGTTTGTACTAATCCGTGAAAGGGAATGGATACAAACTGAAGGCTTTGTCGATCAAAGAGTATGAGTAATCCGCAACAAAACGCTGCACAAAACATGTAGAAAAGACCTTTGTCTTTTGAGCTTTTCCAATGAGGAAGACCATTCAAGATGATGGCACCTACGAAAATGATAAAAGCGCCCAAAATTTGGCTAGAGCTGAGAGTGATTTTAAAAAAAGGCTGAAAAATGAGAGCAAAAGTTGGAGTGAGAGCAAGTAAGGGAATGGCGTTTGATAAAGGAGAAAGTCTCAGGGACATAACAATTAAAATGTTTGCACTGAGATTAAGCA